>JALYIW010000186.1 GCA_030775625.1 Pseudomonadota bacterium
GTGGGGGTGCACACGGATGTGACCGAGTTGCGTGCACTCGAGCAAGAGCGCGCTTCACTCATGGAGGGGGAGCGCGTCGCTCGTTTGGAAGTGGAACGGGCGAACCGCGTTAAAGACGAATTTCTCGCCACGTTGTCGCACGAGCTGCGGACACCGCTCTCGATTTCCTTGGGTTGGAGCCGTCTCTTGTTGAAAAAACATGGGATGCTCAACGAGGAGATAAGCAAGGGTTTGAAGATTATCGTCAACAGCACCTTCGCCCAATCGCAGATAATCTCTGATTTGCTCGATATCAGCAGCATTTCATCCGGCAAGACGATGCTGACGTTGCAGCCGGTCGATTTGAACGATCTGATCGTGCAATGCGTCGCGGCGCAGGAGGTGTCCGCCACGGAAAAGAACATCAGCCTAAAGCTCGAGCAGAAGAACGAACCAAAGGTCGTGTTGGGAGACCCCAATCGGTTGCATCAGGTCATGGGCAATCTACTGACGAACGCGCTCAAGTTCACTCCCTCGGGCGGACAAGTGGCGGTTGAAGTCAATCGTGTGGAGAACAGCTATGAGATTTCCATTCAGGACACGGGCGAAGGAATTGGGGCGGATTTCCTACCGCACATCTTTGATCGATTCCGCCAAGCGGACGGAAGCAGCGCGCGAAATCACGGCGGATTAGGCTTAGGGCTCGCTATCGTGAAACAATTGATTGATATGCACGGCGGCGAGGCGCGGGCTGAGAGCCCCGGCCGGGGACAAGGGGCTCGCTTCACGGTGTCACTGCCGGTGCAAGGGAACGCCCTGCAACAAGAGGATGTGGCCAAATCGGGGCGCTGGCCGGTACACGCCAAAATCTACGAGCCGGATAGCTTTAGAGGAATTCGCGCGCTCATAGTGGAAGATGAGCCATCGATGCGGGAATTCGTCATACGGATACTCGAGGAACACGGTGCCCTGACCGTCGCAGTGGGCAACGGAGTCGAAGCGCTTTTGGCATTGAAAGCCGTAGCGGGAGCAAGTTTTAATATTCTAATCTGCGATATCGGGTTGCCTGGTATGGATGGTTACGAACTCATCGGCCGGATCAGAAACGAACTGCTGCTTTCGGAGGCGGCCCTACCGGCGGTGGCCGTGACAGCTTTTGCACGAGATGGAGATCGGCGGCAGGCGCTGGCGGCGGGCTTTCAGGGGCACCTGCCAAAGCCTTTCGAGGCCATACAAATAGCGGCGGAAGTTGCTCGATTTGCGCGCATATCGTAGTAACGGTGGAAGCCGGCATCTAATGGGTGCCGAACGGCCGCACGACCAGTGGATCGTGATTTTATGAGCGCAGGACATAGCAAGACGATTGCACCGGCGCGGCGCGCCGAGGCGTTAAATGCCCGACGGAACTTAAAAATGGCGAGTTCCGCACATGCTTATGTGCGAGGCAGCACTGTGCAGTTTTACCGCTGGCTCGAAGAACACGGTAAGCGCGCGGTACCTAAGGGCCCGCCTGTGTGGATTTGCGGGGATTGCCATGCAGGCAATTTAGGACCCCTGGCGGCGGCGGACGGGAAGGTGCATGTGCAGATTCGGGATCTGGATCAAACCGTCATCGGTAATCCCAACCATGATCTCATCCGCCTGGCGCTGTCGCTTTGCTCAGCGGCTCGCGGATCGGATCTTCCGGGAGTGACCACGGCCCATATGCTCGAACAAATGATGATCGGGTATCGATCGGGACTGCATGGCACCCAAAATCGGATTGAAAGCGATAAGCCGCAGAGCATTAAAGTGGTGGTGCGCCGCGCCACCGCGCGGACCTGGAGGCATCTCGCCCGGGACCGGCTCGAAGACGTAAAGCCCACCATTCCGCGCGGCGAGCGCTTTTGGCCATTGACCAAGCTGGAAAGCCAAGCAATTGCTGCGACGTTTGAGCAGAACGTCGTGCGGAAGCTCGTAACCTCTCTCAAGTCGCGCTCCGATGACGCGGCGATCGAAGTCCTGGATGCGGCTTACTGGATGAAGGGGTGCAGCTCCTTAGGGCGCCTGCGGTTTGCCGTATTGTTGAGCGTCGCCGGTGGTAAAAAACGCGACCATGAATTCTGTTTGGTTGACATCAAAGAGGCGGCTCCGGCCGCCGCTCCACATGCAGCTCGAGCGGTGATGCCCAACGACCGGGCACAACGAATAGTGGAGGGAGCGAAGCATCTATCTCCGGCTCTCGGCGAGCGAATGATGGCCAGCAAACTCTTGAAGCGGTCGGTCGTGATTCGGGAGTTGATGCCTCAGGACTTGAAACTCGAGATCGATCAGCTGTCGCGCAAGGAAGCGGTGAACTGCGCGCGCTACCTGGCCGAAGTCGTCGGCAAAGCCCACGCGCGGCAGATGGACACCGCCACACGTCGAGAATTCGCCTCTTCGTTCAAACAGCGCAAAAGCGCGCAATTGAGTGCGCCGTCATGGCTTTGGTCCAGTGTAGTAGAACTCGCGTCCGCCCATGAAGCGGCATACCTCGAACACTGCCGGCGATATTCCTTGCAGGCGTGAGCAATTGACGCCCCTTGATAAGATCCTGAAGCGTTCCCTTAGCATCAAGGGAATCGATTACGTGATAACTCTTTCTCCAGAGAGCATAAAGCTTACGCGCAAGGGCAGGCGGCTTGGGATGGAATTGAAGTCGACTGATATCACGAGCGGCGAAAGTGTCCCGCACGGCGACACCATGGCGATGATGGGGCATCGGTCGATTCAACCGGTGATGCGGTACTTCCAGACCGGCGCGATCGGCCAAAGCCGGGCTGCCTGGTTACTGGGCAACGATCCAAGCGGCGGAGGAACCCCCGATTCTGTGGGACTTTCATGGCGTTTGTTTAAGCTCACCCCAAATCCTACCGGCACTTTTGGAAGCAAAAATGAGGGGGTCCCAATTAGTGGCGACGCCGCTCTTTTGGCGAACTCGGTTGAGGAGGCTCTGCGTCGTCAACAATCGCCAGACCGGAAGTATCGGGTGGAAGTAGGGGGTCGGTAGCTCGAGTCCTCACCCATACGGCATTCCCACGTGAATCGTGCTCCACACGTCCCCCAGGGCCACTGGGACGGCGAGGGAATATCGGGCGCTTGATCTTAACGGTGTCGGTCATGACTACATTCGCGCTGCACATCGGTCGGGAGTACTGTCGAATAGCATAGGCCTCGGCATTCATGCGCACCGCGAAGCCCATCACAGCCGGAGAGTGGTCCAATCCGGGTGCTACGCGGCCCGGCAAACGGGATCGGCCGCGGCTCGTAGCTGCGGATGCCAGCGTTCGAAATCATTACGGAGCTGTTGATTGGGCACCGGATGGCTCGCCGGCCGCTGATGTGCCTCCTCGTCGATACGTCCACCGACTCGCGCCACGTGCCGCTTCCACGTCGTGATGCTCGTCGCATGCTGCAAGGGAAGTACGGAACCGCAGATGCGGGCGGATACACCGTACGACAGCAGAGCGGCGAACTGCGCCTCAAGATATTGTAACTCGGGACTCGTGTGATCGCCGAGCCAATTAACTAGGGGGCTGAAACTCTGTCTGGCTTTCGTCTGGCATCGGCAGCGATAGAATCGTGGGCTGACCAGGTCCAAGTGGCCGAATGGCGTGCGGTAACTCATACGGTGCGAGCCGTTTCGGCGCAGCGGCGTCTGACCGTCCGCGCACGTCGCAGCACGACGGATCACATCGTGCGCTTGGCCTTTGATCAGGGCGCGCTGCACGCTCCCGGTCATGGTCTTCGCTTCTTCCAGGCTGATGCCGATCAGATCGTCAGACTCTCGGCGCTCGATGGCAGCGATCTGTGCCGTTGTCGTAACTCCCGATTCGTTCTCAATGATCAGTTTAATCCGCATCTTCATTTAGACTCCTAGACTCCGGGCGTCCCAATTGATTGCCGGCAATTTGCGCAGTCTCTGATCGATCGAACGCCTGCGGGGTGGCCTCGGGCGTGTGCTCCCGACAATGTCGAGCAATTCGGCGCGCAATTAGTCCTCATCCAACAATTCTTCGATCTGGTTGACCGCCCATGCCGGGCTGCTGCTCTCCAGCCAGTCGGGATATGCCGCGGCGCCTTCGAGGTCTTCATCGGGGGATCACCCCGCGCTGCGAGACAGCCGAGCGGTTGGTCCATGGGAACCAGGCTCCGGAATTCAATCCGGATATCGACGCCGCCGCTGGCAAGCGCCAACTCGATCGCGCGGGCCAGATCACCAAATTGCCAGCCACGGATCTGAAAAACATACAGATGTTCGCCGCTCTAGCCGAAGGCAACTTGCAACGCGGCATGCAGCTGAGCCAGAAACGCTTGTTCGGTGATCACGGGCCGGCGAATGACCGGCGGAGGCACGCCGCACAACCGGGCGTTTAGCTGCACCGCACCGACTTTGTCCTCAGCGCCTAGCCGCCGACGCTAACATCAATGTCGCCCTGGCTCAAATTGAAGCCCAGCACCCGGATTGGACCACTCTCCTAGAAAGCTCTTCTCAGAACCAAGGAGGCCGGATCTATAGGAAGGCGCGCAAATAACCAAACAATGCGCAAGCGATCATCCCGCTCCCACAGCGGCGCGGGCAATCATTTTGGCGACTCGATCACGAAAGGGAGGTATGCAATTGAGAATTTTTTCCGTTTGCATCATTGGGGAATAGCCTAATTTAGCACTTCCAAAGAAAGGGTCGTCTTGCGGGTCTCCAGGGCTGCCGAACATCGGCGAGGGGATGCTGCATTAGGTATTCAAGATTCATGCAAGCAACCTATAACTTATGGCTCGTTGCGCTGTCGATCGTCGTCGCGATCGTCGTCTCATATACTGCACTCACGTTGGCCGGTCGCGTGGCTCAGGCGGAGCGTTCCGGTGGGCGAGGATGGCTGCTGGGCGGGGCCACAGCAATGGGCACCGGAATCTGGTCGATGCATTTTATCGGCATGATGGCATTTTCGGTCTCCATCCCGCTGCGTTACAACGTCCTCACGACGCTAGCCTCGCTCATCATTGCCATCCTGACCTCAGGCTTCGCGTTGGCGATCGCCAGTCGTAAAGATCTTAGCCTCCACCGACTCACCGCAGGCGCGCTCGTCATGGGCGCCGGCATATGCGCCATGCACTACACCGGCATGGCCGCCATTCAAATCACGCCAATGATCAGCTACAACCCGCTCCTCGTCAGCGCCTCAATTGCGATTGCGGTTACGGCGTCGTTTGCTGCCCTTTGGCTCGCCTTCAGGCTGCGCAGTGGACAGTCTTGGCTCATGATCCTCGCGCGCGGCGGTGCTGCGGTCGTGATGGGGTTTGCTATCACTGGCATGCACTATACCGGTATGGCTGCCTCGATGCTGAAGCCCGGCTCCTATTGCTGGGGCGGCGCGGCACTAGATAACACCTGGTTGGCACTGACCATTGGACTGATCGCGCTGGCGCTGCTAGCAATCACGCTGATTGCCGCAGTTTACGACGCGCATCTCGAGTCACGCTCGCGGCTAGATGCCATGCGACTGGCTGAGCTGAACGTAGACTTGCAACATGGCAAGAATCTCCTGACATTGGCTACTCAGGCCGCTGGGATCGTTTGCTGGGAGTATGAGGTCGCGACGCGGACTACGCTGTGGATCGAGAACGACATCGAATCCCTGCGGGCCGTTGGCATCGATATGCGCGCACACCCTGACGCACTGTTGGCCATGATCCATGCCGACGACGCATCCACCGCCCTGGCAATTATACGCACGGCGATTGCCGAGAGCCGCAGAGTGTGCGCGATGCGCGTCCGTGTCATCACTCCGGCCGGCAACGCGGTGCATCTGCAAGCGTACGCCCGATTGACTTCCGATGCTCAGGGGCACCTCGAGCGTGTGCTGGGCGTCTCCTGGGACGTCACAGAGCAAGTGCAGCAGGAGGAGCGGCGAATGGAGCTGCAAATCCAGCTGCGCGATGTTTCGCACCACGCCGGTATGGCCGAAGTCGCCACCGGAGTGCTACACAATGTCGGCAATGTACTCAACAGTCTTGGAGTTTCCGCCACACTGGTGCTGGCGTGTCTGCGCGACTCGCGAGTCGGCAACGTTCAGCGAATTGCAAGGCTGCTGATCGAGCAGGGCGATCAGCTGACCACCTTCTTGGAGAATGATCCGCGCGGCCGCGAAGTCCGCAGCTATCTGGCCCAGCTCGGTGAGCACTTGTGTGCGGAGAACCGCTCGCTGCACGCCGACCTGATGACCATCGTTTCACACGTCGAGCACATCGGCAAGATTGTCTCCTCACAACAGAGTTATGCGCGCCGTGGCGGTGTTGCCGAAGAGTTCGATGTTGCAGAGCTGATCGACAACGCCATTGCTCTCAACTTCACGGGCGGCAGCGACGTGATCGTCAACCGCGATTACCAGATCGCGCCTCGACTCATCCTCGATCGACACAAGCTCATTCAAATACTGGGCAACTTGCTGAGCAACGCGCGTCACGCTTTGCAGAATCAGAGGCAAGGACAGCGCGTGTTGAGAGTGCGGATTCGCGCTCTAACTCCGGGCTTGTTGTCGATCGAAGTTGAGGATTCAGGAACCGGGATCGAAGCCAATGCACTGCAGCGTCTGTTCGAATTCGGCTTCACTACCAAGAAAGATGGGCATGGTTTTGGCTTGCATGCCAGCGCCAATCTCGCCCAGGATTTGGGCGGCGAGCTCAGCGGCGAGAGTGACGGTCCAGGTCGCGGCGCGCGTTTCAAGCTTCGGCTGCCCATCTCAGCCACCCATGTGCAGGTCGCAAGGAGGCGTGCGTGAGCATTGAAGCGGGCCACATTGAAAACATTCGAATCCTTGTCACCGACGATAACCCGGTGATCCACGAGGATTTTCGTCGGATCCTGGCCACGAGAGGTGACGACCAAGCGAACCTTTCCGCGGCGGAAACCTTGCTGTTCGGTGACCCGGCCGCAATGCCCGCGCAACAGTCAGCGTATGCGCTCGACTTCGCACTACAGGGCCAGCAAGCGGTGCAATGTGTGGCACGTGCGCGTACGGAAGGTCGTCCGTACGCGCTGGCCTTTGTCGATATGCGAATGCCGCCGGGTTGGGACGGCCTTGAGACCATCGAGCGCCTTTGGGAACAGGATCCGGGCGTACAGATCGTGATCTGCTCCGCGCATTCGGACTACGACTGGGTGGATGTCGTCGAGCGGCTCGGCTCCTCAGATAAGTTTCTGATTTTGAAGAAGCCGTTCGAGCCGATCGAGGTGCTGCAGTGCGCAAGTGCGCTATCACGCAAGTGGCAACACGAACGCGCGCTGCAAGCGCATGTCGAATCTCTCGAGCAGGTCATCGCCGCCCGCACGGAAAAGTTGGAGGCCGCTAACCTGCAGCTGCGCCACCTGGCGACCCACGATGCGCTGACGGGTCTGCCGAACCGCGTATTGCTGGACGATCGACTGGCTCAGGCGATTGCGCACGCCGATCGAGACAGCCAACCGTTTGCCGTACTGATGGTGGACTTGGATCGGTTCAAACTGATTAATGACTCGTTTGGACATCGCTTGGGCGACACGGTGCTAAATGAAGTCGCACGTCGACTCCATCGAGTCATACGCAGTATTGACACGGTCGCGCGCGTCGGCGGCGACGAGTTTGTGCTCGTGGTCAGCCCGTCGGCCGCGCGCGTCGACGCGGAGGAGATCGGCAAGCGCGCCAATGAGGCTCTGCGCACACCCATTCAATTGGGTGGCGTCGATCTGCACGTCTCCTCGAGCATCGGTATCGCCTTCTACCCTGGCGACGGTAGTTCCGCAGAAAGCCTGTTAGCTCACGCCGACGCGGCCATGTACTGCGCCAAAGAGCGCGGTCGAAACAATCATCAATGCTTTGCACCCGGCATGAAGCCGGTAGCACTGCAGCGTATGAGCCTCGAGAGTGAGCTGCATCAAGCCCTGAAGCTCAAGCAGTTCGAACTTTTCTATCAACCCAAGGTCGACACCGCCACCGGTGATATTCACAGCGCCGAAGCACTGATCCGCTGGCGCCATCCGGAACGCGGTTTGATACCGCCGATGCAATTCATCCCGTTGGCAGAAGAATGCGGACTGATCCACGATATAGGAGCCTGGGTACTACGTGAAGCGTGCCGTCAAGGTACTGCGTGGCGACATGCGGGCCAGCCATCCTTGCGCCTCGCGGTTAACGTCGCGGCCTCGCAGTTTCGACGGGGAGACCTGCTCGAACTGGTGCGCAATGCCCTGCAAGAAGCTCAGCTCGATCCGCGTTTTCTTGAGATCGAGCTGACCGAGAGCGCAGTGATGACTAATCCAGAGGACTCCGCGATTGTCCTTGAGCAGCTCAGCCGCATGGGCGTGTTGATATCGGTCGATGACTTCGGCACCGGGTACTCCAGCATGAACTACCTGCGTCGATTTCCGATCGACAAATTGAAGATCGATCGTAGTTTCATTATGGATCTGACCACTCGCGCAGATGATGCGTCGATTGTTCAGGCGATCGTTTCGCTGGCCCACGGTCTCCGGCTCAAGGTGGTCGCCGAAGGCGTCGAAACGCTCGAACAGCTTAATTTCCTTCAGTCTGTGGGCTGTGACGAGTACCAAGGTTACCACTTCAGCCCGCCGCTGCCGGCGGCCGATTTTGCCGAACTGTTGCGCAATTGGCAGAAAGCCGAGGATCGGTCCTCGGCTGACGACGCCTCACGCACACACAGTAAACTAGCGGCGTATCGCTAACGGGGCGAGCAGCCTCGGACGACTGTGAGCGGCCAGACGGACAACCCCCGGTTGCAGCGTTGCCGCGAGGCGGCGCCGACGCGTGCACCGGATGCGAAGCTGGCCCGTACGGCGGACAGGGAGTACCCTCATTTTTGCTTCCAAAAGTGACGCTAGAAACACCGCGTATTTCCCGGTGTTTTTTGAGACGCCAAGCGTAACTCAATGATTGAATTGGGTTTCTGTTGCTCCCCGAAGTCAACATTTTCCGGCCTCGCCGGTGCAAATTTATTGCCCCAAAACATGGATCTTTGGAGGGACTCGTGATGGCAGCAATTGGTCACTGTCTTGCTCGATGGGGAAGCGGAATACGCCCCGCATATTGACTGGGTGAACTTAAACAAATGACATGAAAGTCCCACAGAATCGGGGTTCCTCCGCCGCTTGGATCGTTGCCCAGTAACCAGGCAGCCCGGGTTTGGCCGATCGCGCCGGTCTGGAAGTACCGCATCACCGGTTGAATCGACCGATGCCCCGTCAACGCCATAATCCCCTCAAGGGGACGGACTTTGAGGCGCTTATTCTCGCCCGATTCTAGGCGCCGGTTGACGTGCTGGTATTGCTCATCGAGACGCTGGCCTATCGAGCGGGGCCTCCCGAGCCTGCGTGCAGACTGGAACGCTGCTCGCGTCGACGTGAAAGCTTATGACGGTCGTCCGCCGCAGGCGGTCGACAACGGGATACAGGCAGGAGCAAAGGGGGCCGCACCCGACTTCCCGAACTTACACCGTCCATACAGAGTGCGCGGCGGCAAGGCGGTCACGCAGAGCGCCTACGCTCGCGCCGGAATCATCACTCCGGAGATGAGGAACCGGTCGATCTGTTGGTCTCTGGAAATAACGTCGTGCGGAGAATCACGTCGGCGCGTGTCCCGTCGATCCACCGCGGAACCGGGTGTGCATTGGCGTCCGCGATCACAGCAGGGTTGGCATCGGGTATCCCGCTTGTCGAGTCCTGCCAGCAGGCCAGCAGGCGAAACGCTACGTCGTTGATATGCTGCGGGCGTCGTCGTCGGTCCAGTAGTCGATTTGAGGCATGCTTTTTAGAAGGGCATGTATGCGGGCTGGAAGGTAAGCGTCCGGCGACGCTTTTAATTACCCACGGAATCGCCAAGGGCTGCAAAAGCCCGACGCTCGGCGCCAGCATGCAGTGCGGAGTGAACTTTTCCACGGCCAAAATCATCTGCACCCTTAAAAGCGGCGTGAAGTAAATCGTGGGTGCCGCCGTCACTGCCTAAGCGGTTGAACTCTAACCAGGCTGTACGATCTTCAATCCGAGCCGCCTGCCGATGTAAGTGATGTCGGGCGATTGGTCACGTAGTAATTGCGTGAACTCGGCGGCGGGCAATGGTCTTTTAAAGTAAAAGCCCTGCAATTCATCGCAGGCGTGCTCACGTAAGTGATCCGCCTGCTCTTTGGTTTCTACGCCTTGGGCGACCACCGTCAAGCTCAAGGACTTGCCCAATGCGATGATGGCATCCGCCAGCCCCGTGTCTTGTGGGGTGCCGACGAGATCACGCATGAAGGTACGGTCGATCTTGATCGTATCGAGCGGGAAGCGCTGCAGCGTAGCGAGTGAGGAATAGCCGGTACCAAAGTCGTCCACGGCGATCCGTAGCCCGAGATTCTTCAGGCCCGTCAGGATCCTAAGGGTCTTCTCGACATCGCGAATCAACAGGCTTTCATTCAGTTCGATCTCGAGAAGATGCGGCTCCATACCGGTGGTTTCGAGTATCGATGTCACATCGGCGAGCAGCTGTTCGTCGCCGAATTGGCGTGCGGTCAAATTGACGGCGATGCTCAACGCCGGCAGCCCCTGCTTGCGCCAGGCAACGCTCTGCAAACAGACCGTCTTGAGCACCCACTTGCCGATCGGGATGATCATCCCGCTCTCCTCGGCGAGCGGGATGAATTGCATGGGCGCCACGGTTCCTAGGTCGGGGTGCTCCCAGCGTAGCAGCGCTTCCACGCCGGTGATCCGGCCGCTGGCGATATCACGCTTTGCCTGATAGTGAAGCCGGAATTCATCGCGCGCGAGAGCATGCCGCAGACTCGATTCCAGCGCCAGACGCTCCAGGGAATTGGCGTTGAGCTTGTCGGAATAGAATTTAAAATTGTTCTTGCCTTCCGCCTTCGCCTGATACATGGCGATATCGGCATTCTTGGTGAGGGTCTGCTCGTCCAGACCATCTTGCGGATAAGTGCTGATGCCGATGCTCGCCGTAACGCGAAACTCTTGACCGATCAGGTCAAATGGCGCGGCAGTGGCGGCGAGCATGTTGTGCGCCACGGTTGCGGCGTCCTTTTCACTTGCCAGGGTCCGCAGCAGGACGACGAATTCGTCCCCGCCCAAACGCGCCACCGTATCGCTGTCGCGCACGCACTTTTCGAGCCGGGCTGCGACCTGCTTCAGCAATTGGTCCCCCGTCTCATGTCCCAGCGTATCATTGATTCGCTTGAAGTGATCGAGGTCGAGAAACGCCACCGCCAGCGCTCGATCGGAGCGGTGCGCTTCGGTGATGCTTTGATTGAGCAATTTGCTGAACAGGCTGCGGTTTGGCAACCCCGTGAGCCCATCGTGATAGGCGAGGTATTCGATGCGCTTTGCATGGGCGAGTTTGGTGTCGCTTTCGCGCACCCGGCTTTGACCGAGCTGCCAGTACATGTGGCCCAACAGGCCAGCGAGCAGCATCACCAGGAAGCTGCCGAGCACCGCCCACCCTACATAGGCGCGCATCTGCCGATGCGCGCCCGCCATTTGCTCGTCCACCGATAGTCCGACCAGAACGGCGAGTGGAAACCCGTACAGTTCGCGCGCACTAGTCCAGCGTCGGACCCCGTCCCACGGGCTCACTATCACGCTAGCATCCGCTTCTTCAGAATCAGAGTGCGCCACGGCGGCTGAATAATCGATGGCATCCCCGGAGAACACCGCATCCCCGGTACGCCGCACGCGAAACATTCCGTCGGCTCCCAGAAGCCCGAGTACGCCGTGCTCGCCCAGCCGCGAGGCTTCATAATCGCTGACGAAGAAATCCGCGTCGATCGAAACGATTGCCACGCCGTCAAACTCACCGCTTGCGGTACTCAGACGGCGGCTGAACTGTAGTTGCGTTTCCCTGGTGGGACCGCGCGGCAGCGCTCCGATGAACAAGACATCCTTATTGCGTTGTGCGCGAAAGGCGTCCTCAGCGGCGACGCTGCGTTGTCCGAAAGGGCGAGTGCTTTCTATGATCGCGCCTTCACGATCGGCAATCGTGACGGTGAATACCAGGTCCGGCGGCAGCAATGCCTTATCTTTGAGATCTTCGAGCGTACCGCGGCCCGAGTGACGTTCGGGCCAAGATTTGACCAGTTGCAGCACCTGATCGATCTCGCGCAATGCCCGCACGACCTGGGCCTCGTACGTGCCCAGCAACTCGCGGCTCGAAACCGCCGCCGCATGTTCGGCATCGGTCTGTCGAACCTGCAGCACGCCGAAGGTTGTAGCCCAAATGGCCGCCAGCAAAAACACGGTGATGGACGGGAATAGAATTTGCGGTTCCATTGCCCGAGCCACTCCGCGGTCAAACGCGTCTTTCAGGGACACCGCCATCCTTACATGCTGTCAAAGCTGCCTTGAATCATCGGCCGGGGCGGCGAAATCCGGCGCAGGCCGATCTTCAGCGGAGCGCCGCCGCTCAGCCGATTCTGTTGCGTAGCGCACATCACGACTCCAAGCAAGCCGGTACGCTCGCTTATTGTCGCTCGTCGCATACGGAAAGAGCAATGCCGATTCAGTCCACCCGCCAGAACGCATGTCGCACGTCCTGCGAGCTATTTGCGTTCATTCTAGTCGCGGTACTGTGGAATCCCAGCGATGCGTGCGCCAGCGGCGAAGATCCCAGCGCGTCGATGTTCTCCTTCAGCGGCTTCGGTACCCTTGGCGTGG
Organism: Pseudomonadota bacterium; assembly: GCA_030775625.1. GTDB lineage: Bacteria > Pseudomonadota > Gammaproteobacteria > Steroidobacterales > Steroidobacteraceae > Bog-1198. The sequence goes on from JALYIW010000186.1 coordinate 12,686, forward strand.
TGCACTCCAGCGAGCATAAAGCGGACTTTACATCCACAATTTTCAAGCCCGACGGCGCCGGTTATAGCCATGACTGGAGCGCCGCCGTCGACAGCCTGATTGCCGCGCAAGTCAGCGCCCAATTCACGCCGCAGCTCACGGCGGTCCTACAGGTCGTCGCGGAGCAGAATTACGACAACAGCTACCGTCCCCATGTGGAATGGGCGAATATCAAGTATCAGTTCACGCCGGATTTCAATATTCGTGTCGGCCGCACGGTGCTGCCGGGCTTTTTGCATTCCGACACGCGTGCGGTGGGTTATACGTATGCTTGGGTGCGTCCACCCGTCGAGGTATATCGCCTCCTGCCGATCACCACCGGCGATGGCGTGGATGTTAGCTACCATGTGCACATCGGAGACTTCACCAATACCCTGCAAGCGAATTTTGGCAAGAACCACGCGCGCCTTCCCCAGGACGAAGGCGGCGGCAGCAGTGACGCGACGCATTTGTGGGGCATCTCCAACACCAGCGAGTACGGTGCCCTGAGCGTGCGCATCACTTACCAGAAAAGCAAGTTGGCCATACCAGCCTTCGATGCGCTCTTCGATGCCTTCAGACAGTTCGGAGAGCAAGGCGCCGCGATTGCTGACAGATACAATTCGCAGCCCTTTGTGTTTACCGTGATCGGCGCAGGAGCGAGCTACGATCCGGGCGATTGGTTCGTGATGGGCGAATGGGGCCGCGTTGTTAGCGATTCGGTGTTGGGGACAAGGGGGGCCTGGTATGTTAGCGGCGGCTACCGCCTCGGAAAAATCACCCCCTATGTCACCTATGCGAAGGCAACGGCCGACAATCTGTCCGATCCCGGTTTGACGGTAGCGGCACTGCCCGCGGAGTTGGCTGGGCGCGCGGCCAGTCTCAACGCAGCGCTCGATTCGATCTTAAGTTCAACCATACCCGCTGAGAACACCATTTCCGTGGGCGGCCGGTGGGATTTCATGAAGAAGGCCGACCTCAAGCTGCAGTTTGATCGCACCCGTATTGGCGCCGGGTCGGCCGGAGTGTTGAGCAACATCCAGCCGGGCTTTCAACTGGGCGGCAGGGTCAACGTGTTCAGCGCCACCGTCGATTTCGTATTTTGACGAATCCGTTCATGCCACATTGTCACCGCATCGGATCGGCCATCATCGGGATCGCTCTTGGCCTGGGTAGTGCCGTGGGGCAAGCGGATGTCGTCGCCGTTGTCTCGGCCCGGAGCGCAATCACCTCCCTGAGCAAGAACGAAGTGGCGGATATCTTTCTGGGCAAGACCAACCGGTTCCCCGGCGGTGAAACGGTTATGCCCATCGACCAAGCAGAATCCTCTCCCCTGCGCGACGAGTTTTACCTTAAATTCACGGGAAAATCCCCGGCGCAGCTCCGTGCTCATTGGTCCAAAATCATTTTTACCGGACGGGGCCAGCCGCCGCCGGCGGTATCGAACAGCGTAGAAATGAAAAAACGCGTCGCGGCCGATCCCGCTGCCATAGGTTACATCGAGCGGAACACGGTGGATGGCACCGTCAAAGTACTGGCCCAGCCCTAACAGGTCTCGCTTCGATCATCGGACGGTGACCTCCAGAACACACGCCATCGCACTGTCGCCCGCGGCGCAGCCCTGAAACAGTCCAAGCCCGCCGCCCGCCAGCACCAATTCCTCGATTAATTCAATGAGGGCGCGCGCGCCGGTCGGGCCCTGCGGATGTCCCCAGATGAGCGAACAGCCAAAATTGTTCATCTTGGCGAGTGGAAAGCCGGTGGCGCGCGCGAAAGCGATATCATTGACTGCAAACGGATTGTGCGACTTCACGGCGGCAATCTCCTCGATGGATACGTTCGCATGTTCCAGGGCACGTCGCGCTGCGTGGACGGGCGCTTCGGGCATGTAAGCAAGATCGGCTCTGCCCTGACCGAAACCCAGGATACGGATTCGGATGGAGGCATCGCGCGACAGGGCGGGGGCCTTTTCAGATGAGGCCAGAATGATCGCGGCGTTGCCGTCGGCCGGATGAGTCTGAGCGCCGAACGTCACGGTACCTCCGCTCAGCACCGGCTTGAGTTTCGCGAGGCCTTCGGGAGTCGATAGGGTCACACCCTCATCGCCTTGCAGAACCGTCGCGGTCTTGCGGAAATTAGCGGTCGGAACATCGAACGGCAGTCGCATGAAACGCTTGTGGAATGCTTGGCCGTCGGCGAGAGCGGCGCGATATTGCTCAACCCGCATGAGAACGACTTCATGCTGCTCTGCGAGACTGATGCCGAGTTTGGCAGCGACATTTTCCGCGGTTTGCAGCATGGAATGGCCACCCGCCGGGTCGTTGGAGAAATTGAAGAGTACCTGGTCCTCCGACTGGCCGGTGCCACCGGCCCCGCCCGGTGCGGGGTAGTAGATGTGCGGACCGTTCGAAATCCGATCGGCGGTGAGAGCGAGTGCGACCGTCGCCATGCCGAGCTGAATTTCGGCGGCCGCGGTCAGCAGTACGCGCGCCCCGGTAGCGCACACTTGGCTGATTTGGGGACCCGCTACGTGGCTGAGCCCGATCTCCCCGAGCGGCCAGGGGGCTCCGTTGAACGACTGATATTGGGTAATAGTCTGGCCAATGAGTCCGAAGTCGAAGACGCTGGGGTCGATGCGACGTGTTGCCAGTTCCGCCTTGGCGACATGCGCCGCGAATTTACCGGCGTGCAAGTGCTGTAAGGACCCTTGCCATTTCGCGAAGGGGGTCGACCAATACGCGCCGTAGGGGATCTCTACGTTGTCAAAATTATTCAAACCGCTCTCCTTCAGAAAATTTTATTTGGGCGGAGGAAGGATTTCCTCGATCAAGGACAAACGCGATGCGCCGATCACTGCCAAGGCGTGCTGAAGTTCGGCGCGCGCGGCCAGGTCACTCAACCAGTAGCGAGCGCTGCCGGCCAGTCGACGCGACGCATCGTCCGATCCAGCCAGCGCGGCGAGTCGCACGGCGATCCACGCCGTGGCCGCCAATATGGCCAACTGCAAAAAGGCGGTCGCGCCCGCTTCGGCCTCGCGCGGCGCTCCGTCCCATCCAGAGAGCGACGCGGCAGCATTTTCCAACAAGTCCAGACAGCGCAGAGCGCTCAGTGCCTCCGGCCCTTGGCACTCGGCCGCGTCGGCACGCGCAGCACGAAGAAACAGTTTCAAGCCGCGGCACTTTTCCCTCCAGAGGCGCCGATGTACTAGGT
>JALYIW010000187.1 GCA_030775625.1 Pseudomonadota bacterium
ACCGGGGAATACTGCGGAGGCGCGGATTGTCGGGAATCGGCGGCTTTAAGTCAAGGAATCAGGAGTGTCCGGAGATGTTGTGGGACACGTAAGGGGCTTCCAGTTGGGCAATGTCGGGCGGCTCGAGTTTCAGACTCAGGGCGGCGATCGCGTCTTCGATATGGCGCGCTTTGGAGGCGCCGATGATTGGCGCGGTAACGAATGGCTTCTGCAGTACCCAGGCCAGTGCGATTTGAGCTTTGGGCACGCCACGGGCGGCCGCGAGAGCGGCGACCTGCTCGACGACCTTGCGGTCTGCCTCGACGGTCGTTACATAGAGCTTGTTACCGAACACGTCGGTTGAGGTTCGCGCGGTGTCCTCGCCCCAGTCGCCCGGGCGATATGCAAGGCCTTGCTGAATTGCCAGGCGTACATCGATGAGGCGCCAAGATATCGCGCTTTGCCGCTTTTGACGACGTCATGCAGGGCTTCGAGAGTTCCTCGATGGGAGTGGTGTAGTCCCAGCGATGAATTTGATACAGGTCCACGTAGTCGGTGCCCAGTCTGCGCAGGCTCGCATCGATGGCTGAGAAAATCGACTTACGCGACAGACCGCCGCCATTCGGTCCCTTCATCATGGGAAAGAACACCTTGGTCGCGATCACGACATTGTCGCGTTGAATGCATTCCTTCAGGCCGGGGCCGACTCTTTCCTGAGGTAGAGTCCATGCCGGTGTTTCACGTAAATTCAACGAGTTGCCCGCGATACTTAAGGTGAATACGCGGCTTCCGGTTGCTCGCGCGCTGATCGCCAGCTTGGGGAGCGGGGCGCGCTGCGGGCTTGGAAAACTCTCCGCTTAAGCGCGCTTGGCCACGGCGACGGCGAGCACACGCCGGATTCGACTCAGGGCATCCTCCAAGGTCTGCATGCTGCAGGCGAAGGAGATGCGCATGTGACCGGGTGCGCCGAAACCCGCACCGGGAACCACGGCAACGCCGGCTTGCACCAGCAGGTACTCGGCGAAGTCATTGTCGTCCTTGATGCCGAGCGCGCGCATGGCGCCCTCGACTTGGGCGAACGCGTAGAAGGTCCCGGCGCCGGGCAGGCAGGAAACGCCGGGAATGGCGTTCAGTCCAGCGACCACGAAATCATGGCGTTGTTTGAACGCTGTGTTCATCTCGGCCACGCAGCCCTGGTCGCCGTTAAGGGCAATGGTCGAAGCGCGCTGGGAAATGCTGGAGGCGTTGGATGTGGATTGGCCCTGGATCGTGGCCATCGCAGCCACGATTGCTTTTGGTCCACCGCAGTAGCCGATTCGCCAACCGGTCATGGCGTACGCCTTCGACACCCCATTGATGGTGACAGTGCGGTCGTAGAGTTGGGGATTTGCCTGCAAAAAGCTGCAGTAAGGCTCTGCGCCCCAATAAATATGTTCGTACATCTCGTCCGAGGCAATGACGACCTGCGGATGTTTGTCGAGAACGGTTCCGAGCGCCTGCAGTTCGGCTTTGGTATATGCGGCGCCGGTGGGGTTGCTCGGGCTGTTAATGAATAGCAGCTTGCTGCGCGGCGTCAGCGCGGCGGCCAATTGCGCCGGCGTGATTTTGTAGCCCTGATCGGGGCCGGCGTAGACGCTGACGGGCACGCCGTCGGCGAGCAACGCCATGTCCGGATAGGACACCCAGTAGGGCGCGGGAATCACGCATTCATCGCCCGGGTCCAGCAGGGCTGAACAGACGTTATAGCAAGTCTGTTTGGCGCCGGAGGAGACGAGGATTTGGCTGCGCTCGTAGGTCAAGCCGTTGTCGCGCTTGAACTTGGCGATGATGGCGTCTTTGAGCTCGGCGGTGCCGTCGACGGCGGTATAGCGGGTCAGGCCCTTGCGAATGGCCTCTACGCCCGCATCTGCTATATGAAGCGGAGTGTCGAAGTCAGGCTCGCCCGCGCCCAAACCGATGATGTCCTTGCCCTCCGCCTTGAGCTTGGCGGCTCGGGCGGTCACGGCCAATGTGGGGGAGGGCTTAACCTTTTGAACACGCTTGGAAAGTGACACCGGCAAGGGAATTCACCTATGTTAAAAAAACGGCAACGAGTGTACGAAATATTACCCGCAGGCGCCATATGACATATTTTTGCCAAAAACGGCGACAGGCTCACGCTCGGAGCCCTTGTCGGGTGCCCCCTAGCACCCATCATGAGAGACTGCAGTTATGAGTTTTGAGCTTTATTCCGACTATTTGCCCGCCGGGGATCAGCCGCAGGCGATTGAAAAGCTGGTCGATGGACTCGCCACCGGCTTGGCGCACCAAACGTTGCTGGGCGTGACCGGCTCGGGCAAGACTTTCACCATTGCCAACGTGATCCAGCAGGTGCAGAGGCCGACTCTGGTTCTGGCGCACAACAAGACATTGGCTGCGCAGTTGTATGGCGAATTCAAAGTGTTCTTCCCGAAGAATGCGGTGGAATATTTCGTTTCCTACTACGACTACTATCAGCCTGAGGCTTATGTACCTGCCTCGGACACCTTCATCGAGAAGGATGCCTCCATCAACGAGCACATCGAGCAGATGCGCCTCTCGGCGACCAAGGCATTGCTCGAGCGGCCGGACTCCATCATCGTCGCCACCGTCTCGGCGATCTATGGTTTGGGCGACCCCCAGGCCTACTTGAGCATGGTGCTGCACATGTCGCGCGGCGACGCTCTCGAGCAGCGCAAGCTGTTGCGGCGTCTCGCCGACATGCAATACACGCGCAACGAAATCGATCTGCAACAGGGCACCTACCGGGTGCGCGGCGATATCATCGACATTTTTCCGGCCGAGTCCGAACGTGAAGCGGTGCGGGTGGAGCTGTTCGACGATCATGTGGAGGCTTTGAGCTTCTTCGACCCATTGACGGGAGAGGTGCTGCGCAAGGTGCCGCGCCTGACGGTCTATCCGTCTACCCACTATGTCACGCCCAAAGAACGGGTACAGCAGGCCGTTGAGGAGATTCGCGAGGAGTTGCGATCACGGCTGCTCGAGCTGCATGGGGCGGGCAAGCTGGTCGAAGCGCAGCGCCTGCAACAGCGCACCTTATTCGACCTGGAAATGATGAATGAGGTGGGCTACTGCGCGGGCATCGAGAATTACTCGCGCTATTTGTCGGGCCGCGAGGCCGGCGAGCCGCCCCCATGCTTGTTCGACTATCTGCCGAAGAACTCCTTGTTGGTCATCGACGAGAGTCACCAAACCATTCCGCAGTTGGGCGCCATGTACAAGGGCGATCGATCGCGCAAGGAAACCTTGGTGGAATACGGATTTCGCCTGCCCTCGGCGCTCGATAATCGGCCGCTGCGTTTCGAGGAATTCGAACATCTGTCGCCGCAGTCCATTTACGTCTCCGCCACGCCCTCGGTGTACGAGAAGCGCGTGTCCGCACAGATCATCGAACAAGTGGTGCGTCCCACGGGGTTGACGGATCCGGCGGTGGAGATCAGACCGGTCCGCGCCCAGGTTGACGATCTGCTGTCGGAGATTCGCCTACGGGCACAAGCCAACGAACGGGTGCTGGTCACCACCTTGACCAAGCGCATGGCCGAGGACTTGACCGAATATTTGCGCGAGCATGACGTGAAGGTGCGCTATTTGCATTCCGACATCGAAACCGTCGAGCGCTCGGAAATCATCCGCGACCTACGCTTGGGCAGGTTCGATGTGATCGTCGGCATCAATCTACTGCGTGAGGGCTTGGACATGCCCGAGGTTTCGCTGGTGGCGATTCTCGATGCCGACAAGGAAGGTTTCCTGCGATCGGAAGGCTCCTTGATTCAGACCATCGGTCGCGCCGCGCGCAATATCCAGGGGAAGGCAATTTTGTATGCCGATGTGCGCACGGGTTCGATCGATCGTGCCATTGCTGAGACCGATCGGCGGCGCAACAAGCAGGTCGAATACAACCTACAACACGGCATTACGCCGCGCACCATCGTCAAGGCGGTGAGCGATGTGATGGAGGGTGCGCGCTCGGTGCAAGAGAACGAACGCTCCGCAGCCGACGGCAAGTACTCCGCGCTGGCGCCGGAGCAGGCATTGAAGCGCATCAAGAAGCTCGAGGCGGAAATGATGAAATTGGCGCGCAATCTCGAGTTCGAACAGGCCGCGCGCTTGCGCGATGAAATTCAAAAGTTACGGCACTCGGCGTTTGGCGCGCCGCATGCGCGGGCAGGTTAGACGAGGAATTTATGGCTAAAAAACACGTGCATCCGCCCGACGAACTGGAGAAAACGGACCGGCTGCCGATTCTCGACCCCGCCATGTTCGATTCGCAGACCGAATTCGAGGACGGTGCCGTGCGCATGGAGAGCACGGCGGTGCTGCCGGCGAATTCCTTCGCCGCTCCGGTCGCGTCCCCTGAGTTCGCTCGCCCCTCGGCCCTTGATCTGCCCTCGCTCGCGGAGAGTCTGCGTTCGGTGGAGGAGCGCATTGCGCGCCAGAGCACTGAATTCGAGACGCTGAACCGCTCCTATGAACGGCTGCGCGACTCGGAATCGGCGGCTAGCGCGCGTGCCAATGCACTGGCAGAGGACCTCGCGGCGGCGCGTGCCGCATTGGAGTCCGAACAGGCCCGGTCGAGGGAAATAGACAAGACGCTCGCGGAAAAACTCATCAGCAGTGAGACGGCGCGGGCACGGATCGAGGAGGCGTTACGCGAATCGGAGCGCTACCAATCCGAATCTCGCACGCTGCGCGAAGCGATGGCGGCGCGCGACGCCATGATCGCTCAAGTACTGCACTCCTTGGGCGAGCGCGACGCGCAATTATCCGCATTACAGCAAGAACACGCCAGACTCGGGCCGGTGCTCGAGGCGACGTCGCAGTCCGGCTCGCAACTGGAAATGGCATTGCAGGCCGCCCGCGGGCAAACGGCTGCCGTTGCATCCGAACTCAAGGCCACTCAAGACACCGTGGCTTTGCTCAAAGCTCAGCTCAAGCGCTCAGAGGGCCAGGTCTCCAGCACGCTGTCCGAGTTGGGATCCGCAAAAGTCCAAGCCAGTACCCATCTGGAGCTGTTGCAGACCCGCGAGTGGCGCAGTGGATTCGACCTGAATCTATTCCGCGAGATGGACGCGAACGTCGGCGCCGCACACTCAAGTCGCAGTGCGCTCGAGTCGGAACGGGATCGCTTGCTGGCGCAGCATTCGAGTGACTTGGAGCGCGCCGAGGAAGCCCGCGGCAAATTGGCGACAGAGCTTGCCACGGCTGAGGCCGAGGTGGCGCGGCTGAATACCGAACTCGCGGCGCGCGATCGCGCATTGACGGATGCGCGAGCTGCGAACAGCGGCGATGCCAAACGGGTATCGGAGCTGCTGGCGGCGGCGGAACAGCGGCGGGTCGAGCAAGACGCGCATCTCGCCAAGCTCCAAGTCGAACACAAGACCGAGGTCACGGAGCTGGCTGCGGACTTCAATTCACGGATGGCGCGCACTCAGGCTGAACAGGGGGCGAAAATCCTCGAACTGCAGTCTCAGGCCGAGAGCCGGGAGCAGGAGATGGCGGTGCTGATGGCGCACTTGCAGGAGGCAAAACGGCCTCTTCAAGTCATCGAAGCCGAGGATCGGCGTCTGCGCGAAGAGCTGGCCGCCAAAACAGCTGGCTTCGACGCGCTCACCGAGGAGCACGAGAAAGTACGCTCGGCGCTGGAACGGACCCGTGGGGCGCTCGAGGAGCGCGAGTTTCTGATTCGCCGGCTGGAACGCAGCGAAAGCAACAACGCGAACGTGCTCGGTAGAATTCAAACCAGCATCGAAAGGCTCGGATCCATATCGCCCAGCGCGACGGCTACCGGAGTGTCTGGCGCTACCCACGGCGGCGGCACAACGGCGGCGCCCGATTGGTCGGCAGAGCTGATCCGGGTCGATGGCGAACGCCCCACCACGCATGTCTTGTCGCGGCGCACCCGCATAGGCAGGGCTCAGGGGTGTGAGGTGCAGATCGACTCGACCTCCGTCAGCCGCCATCACGCGATGGTATTGGTCGGGGCGCACGATTGCATCATCGAGGATCTCAACAGCACCAATGGCGTGCTGGTCAATGGCAGAAAGGTGGCGCGCCAGCTGTTGCACGATGGGGACGCGGTGACCATCGGCGATATTCAGTTCCGCTACTCGGCGCGGTCCACGGTTCACACGTCCGAGCCGCGCCCCTCGCTGCCGCCTCCCAGCGGCTTCTAGCTCGGCTTGCGGCCCCAGCGGCCGGCGCAGCCGCCGAGCGGTCGATTTTTGGCGCGAAATCCGGTATCTTTCGCGCCCTTCATGCGCGCTTAGCTCAGCGGTAGAGCATCACCTTGACATGGTGGTGGTCAGTGGTTCGATCCCACTAGCGCGCACCATTTCTCGAGCCGCGGGGGCCTGGCCAATGAGGACGGCATCCCGCGGGATTGCCTTTGGTAAGATGCCGATATGCCCGTAGTGACTCTGCCCGACGGCAGCCAAAAACATTTTAGTCAGCCGATTTCGGTCGCCGATGTCGCTGCCAGCATCGGTCCGGGGTTAGCCAAGGCCGCACTCGCAGGCAAAGTGGACGGCGTGCTCGTGGACACTTCGGCGCTGATCGAGCATGACGCCGCATTGAGCATCGTGACCGACAAGGACGCCGAAGGCATCGATATCATTCGGCATTCCACCGCACATTTATTGGCGAATGCGGTGCAGGAATTGTTCCCGGACGCGCAAGTGACCATCGGTCCCGTGATCGAGGACGGCTTTTTTTATGATTTCGCCTACAAGCGGCCCTTCTCGACCGAGGATCTGGCCGCCATCGAAAAGCGCATGGCCGAGATCGCGGCCAAGGATCTGAAGGTGCATCGCCGGGTGCTGCCGCGCGATGAGGCGGTGGCGCACTTCAAGAACATAGGCGAGCACTATAAGGCCGAGATCATTGCGGCGATCCCTGGCGGTGAATCGATCAGCTTGTACGGGCAGGGCGATTGGGAGGATTTGTGCCGCGGACCGCATGTGCCGAGCACCGGCAAGCTCAGGGCGTTCAAGCTGATGAAGGTGGCCGGTGCATATTGGCGCGGCGATTCGCGCAACGAAATGCTGCAGCGGATTTACGGCACGGCGTGGGCGAATGAGAAGCAGCTGAAGGATTATCTTCACCGCTTGGATGAGGCGGAGAAGCGCGATCACCGCCGCATTGGCAGAGAATTGGACTTGTTTCATCTGCAGGAAGAAGCACCGGGGGCGGTGTTCTGGCATCCGAAGGGTTGGGCTTTGTTCCAGCAGCTGATTGGCTACATGCGCGAGCGGCAATCGGCGGCTGGGTTTCAGGAGGTCAATACGCCTGAAATCATGGACCGCGAGCTATGGGTCAAGTCCGGGCACATCGAGACCTTCGGCGAAAACATGTTCATGACCAAGACACCGGATGAGCGCACCTTTGCGATCAAGCCGATGAACTGCCCCGGTCACATTCAGGTGTTCAAGCAAGGTCTGCGCAGTTACCGCGAGTTGCCGCTGCGCATCGCCGAATTCGGCAAGGTCCACCGCTACGAACCCTCCGGCGCCTTGCATGGACTGATGCGCGTACGCGCCTTCACCCAAGACGATGCCCATATCTTTTGCACACCCGGCCAAATCACGGAGGAGGCCGTCAAGGTCACCGAATTGATCTTGAGCATTTACCGCGATTTCGGCTTCGATGATGTGCGCATCAAGTTCTCCGATCGGCCGGCGAAGCGGGTGGGCTCGGATGAGATTTGGGATAACGCCGAATCGGCGTTGCGCCAGGCGGCGGCGGCGGCCGGCATCGAAACCACCCTGAACCCCGGCGAAGGGGCGTTCTACGGTCCTAAATTGGAATTCGTGCTGCGGGATGCCATTGGGCGCGATTGGCAATGCGGAACCCTGCAGGTGGACTTCAATCTCCCCGGGCGCCTGGGGGCGAGCTATATCGGCGATGACAGTCAGAAGCACACTCCGGTCATGCTACACCGCGCCATGTTCGGGTCTCTGGAGCGATTTATTGGGATTTTGATCGAACATCACGCCGGTAAATTGCCGACGTGGCTGGCTCCGGTTCAGGCCGTGGTGATGGGAATTACCGAAAGACAGGACAAATACTGCCTGGAAATAGCGGAAAACCTGAGAAATCAGGGGGTTCGGGTAGAAACGGACTTGAGGTATGAGAAGGTAGGCTTTAAAATCCGCGAGCACACACTTAAGCGTGTCCCTTTCCTCTTAGTCGCCGGCGACCGGGAAGTCGAGGGGCGCACCCTGGCCGTACGCACGCGTGGTGGCAAAGACCTCGGCAGTCTGGAGCTTCCTGAGCTCAGCGCCTTGCTTTGCGACGAAATCGCGAGCCGCGGCCGTCTTGTTTTGGAGGATCGCGTATCGCAACGTCGAAGCGCGTAAGGCGCAATGAGGAGATCTCCGCACCATCGGTGCGTGTGATCGCAGCGGATGGAAGCCAAGCAGGGGTCATGACACGCGCAGAGGCGCTGCAGATGGCGAGCTCGCAGACACTGGACCTGGTAGAGGTCTCGCCGATGGCGGAGCCGCCGGTGGTCAGAGTCATGGACTTCGGCAAATTCTTGTTCGAACAAAACAAGAAGGCGCATGCCGCGAAGCGCAAGCAGAAGCAGATTCAAGTGAAGGAAGTGAAATTTCGTCCCGGGACGGAGGAGGCGGACTACCAGGTCAAACTGCGTAGCATCCTGCGCTTCCTGACCGAGGGTGATAAGGCCAAGGTGACATTGCGTTACCGTGGCCGTGAGCTCGTGCATCAAGACATCGGTCGGCGTTTGTTGACGCGGATTTCTGAAGATCTGGCACCGCATTCGGTGGTGGAGCAGAACCCGCTGATGGAAGGCAAACAAATGATCATGGTGTTCGGGCCCAAAAAGAAGTGAGCGGCAGACCGTCACCAGACGCAAGTCTGGTGATGAATTTGTCACCCCGCCTGTAGCGGCGCCTGACGAAGAATCGCGGGATTCGGACCCCAAGCGTTTGTGAACAGGGCTAAAAAATCAGGAGTCGAGCATGCCTAAGTTGAAAACCAAGAAGGCTGCGTCGAAGCGTTTTCGCAAAACTGCGAACGGCTTCAAGCGCGGTCAGTCCCACCGTCGTCATATCCTGACGAAAAAACCCAGCAAGCGTAAGCGCCAGTTGCGCCGCGAGATGCACGTCAGCGAGTCTGACGTGAAGCGCATCAAGCAATGTTTGCCGAACGCTTAAAGAGTCAGGAGAGAACACATGGCACGAGTTAAACGCGGTGTCGTCGCGGGTCGGCGGCACAAGAAAATTCTCAAGAAAGCGAAGGGCTATTTCAATGCCCGGCGCAAAGTCTTTCGCACCGCCAAGCAGGCGGTCATCAAGGCCGGTCAATATGCCTATCGCGGCCGCCGCGAGAAAAAGCGCGAGTTTCGCGCACTGTGGATCACCCGCATCAATGCGGCGTCGCGTTTGTGCGGCATGACCTACAGCACCTTGATCGATGGGTTGAGCAAGGCTGGCTTGGCGATCGATCGCAAGGTGCTTGCGGATCTTGCCATGCACGACATGCCGGCTTTTACGGCCATCGTGGAGAAAGCCAAGGCCAGCCTCGCGGCTTGAGACAACCGGTTTAGGGGCGGGATCGGCTGTCGTTCGTTCGATGACTGTCATTGCCCCTTTTCCGCAAATCGTCTAATGGCCACCGCAGAAGCCCTTTCACGCCTGGTCGAGCAAGCGCTCGCTGACGTCGACGCGTCCGCCACCGTGGCGGCGCTCGAGGAAGTACGGGTGCGCATTCTGGGGAAAAAAGGCCTGCTCACCGAGCAGCTCAAGAGTTTGGGCGCGTTGGCGCCGGCCGAGCGTCCAGCAGTGGGGCAGCGCATCAATGATGCGAAGACGGCGATCGTGGCCGCTGTGGAGATGCACCGCATCAGACTGGAGACGGCGACATTGGCCGTCGAACTGGCGCAGGGTGCTCTTGATGTGAGCTTGCCCGGGCGTGGGCAGGAGCCGGGTAGTTTGCATCCGGTGACTCGAACGCGATTGCGCATCGAGCGCATTTTCGCGCAAGCGGGCTTTCAAGTAGCGGCGGGTCCGGAGGTCGAAGATGACTTCCACAATTTCGAAGCGCTCAATATCCCGAAGAATCATCCCGCGCGCGCCATGCATGACACGTTTTATTTTGCCGATGGCCGGCTGTTGCGCACGCACACCTCGCCGGTGCAAATTCGCAGCATGCGGGCGCAGCCGCCGCCGCTGGCGGTGATCGCACCGGGGCGCGTGTACCGCATGGATTCCGATCAGACGCATACGCCGATGTTCCACCAGGTCGAGGGATTGGTGGTAGGGGAGAACATCAGCTTCGCGAATTTAAAAGCGATGCTGCACGGCTTCGTCGAGCGCTTTTTCGAGCGGCCCCTGGGGATGCGCCTGCGGCCCTCGTATTTTCCGTTCACCGAGCCCTCGGCCGAGGTGGACATCGAATGCGTGTTTTGCAGCGGCAAAGGCTGCCGGATTTGCAAGCACACCGGGTGGCTGGAGATCTTGGGCTGCGGCATGATTCATCCCAATGTATTGGCCGCGGCGAATATCGACAGCGAACAGTGGCAGGGCTATGCCTTCGGCATGGGCATCGAGCGGCTGGCGATGCTGCGCTATGGCGTGGATGACCTGCGGCTGTTTTTCGAAAACGATTTGCAGTTCCTGAAGCAGTTCCCGTGAAGCTCACTTATCGATGGGTGGCCGAGTACGTGCCGCTCGCGGCGGCGGATGAGCTTGCGCAGCAACTCACGCTGGCGGGACTCGAGGTCGAGTCGGCGACGCCGGTGGCACCGCCGTTCTCAGGGGTGGTGGTGGGCGAAGTGATCGAGTGCGCGCGGCATCCCGACGCCGAGAAGCTGTCGTTGTGCCAGGTGACGACGGATGGCGCGGACCGGCTGCAGATCATTTGCGGCGCGAGCAATGTGCGCGCAGGTCTGCGGGTGGCGGTCGCCATGGTGGGGGCGCATCTGCCCGGCGACGTCACCATCAAGCGCGTCAAAATTCGCGGCTTGGAGTCGCAGGGCATGCTGTGTTCGGCACGCGAACTGGGTTTGGGCGAGAGCCAAGAGGGCATCATGGAACTCGCGGCATCCTTGCCGCTGAATCAGGACCTGCGTGCGGCACTCGATCTGGATGACATGATGTTTGAAGTGAACGCCACGCCAAACCGCGGCGATTGCATGAGTGTATTCGGCATCGCGCGCGATTACGCGGCGGCGCAGCGGCGCCAATATCTGACTTATCACGGCGAGCCGGTTGCCGCGCAGAGTTCCGCGGTGTTTCCCGTGGCCCTGGACGCGCCGCTGGCCTGCCCCGTATTTGCATCGCGAGTGATTCGCGGGATCAAGACCGGGCCCTTAAGTCCGATGTGGCTGCGCGAGCGCTTGCGCCGCGTCGGCATCACAGTATTTCCCCGGTGGTCGACGTCACCAACTACGTGATGATGGATTTGGGACAACCCATGCACGCGTATGACTTGTCGCGCTTGAGCGAGGGCATTCGGGTCAGGGCTGCCAAGGCCGGCGAGCGATTGACCTTGCTGGATGATAAAGAGTACGAATTGGATCCGGACTATTTGGTGATTGCGGATGCGAGCGGCGCCATTGGGCTCGCAGGCATCATGGGCGGCCGGGCCACGGCGATTGCCGAGGCGACGACCGAGGTGCTGTTGGAGTCGGCGCATTTTGCGCCTGACGCGATTGCGGGACGGGCACGGCGGCTGGGTCTGTTCACGGACGCGGCGCAGCGATTCGAGCGCGGCGTGGATCCGAGTTTGCCGGCTGTCGCGATCGAGAGGGCTACGGCACTGTTGCTGCAGATCGTGGGCGGCGAGCCGGGGCCGCTGCAATTGACGCGTGCCGATAGCGTGCATCCTGGAATGGCGGGCGGCGTCGAGGAGTGGGTGACCTTGCGGCGCAGCCGGCTGGCGCGTCTGCTCGGCGTGGCCGTGCCCGACGAGGAGGTTCACGCCGTATTGTCGGCCGTGAGCGCGCGGGTCGAGACGACACCGGATGGCTGGCGGGTGCGCCGGCCGCCGCATCGTTTTGATATACGCATCGAGGAGGATTTGGTCGAGGAAGTGGCGCGTTTGCGCGGCTTCGACAGCATTGCGGAAATTCCTGCGATTGCACCGCAATTTCCCGGAGAAGCCTCCGAAGCTTACGTCAGCAATGAGCGGCTGCTGACGGCCATGGCGGATCGCGGCTACCGCGAGGTGATCACCTACACCTTTGTCGACCCCAATCTGCAGCAGCAGTTATTTCCCGGCACGACGAGTTTGGAATTGACCAATCCCATTTCCGCGGACCTCAGCGACATGCGCGTCTCGCTGTGGACGGGTTTGCTGCAGACTTGCCGTGAGAATTTGCGCCGGCAACAGTCGCGCGTGCGACTGTTCGAGGTCGGCAAGAAATTCGTGGTGCAAGAGGCGGGACTCAACGAAGTGGAAACGCTTGCGGGCATCGCCACGGGAGCCCGTTGGCCGGAGCAGTGGGGGAGTGCACGCGAAGCGGTGGGTTTCTATGACGTGAAATCGGACCTCATGAATGTGCTTGCGCTCACGGGTGATACGGCGTCCATACGTTTCGAGCCGCAAGCGTTGGACTGCTTGTGGCCCGGCCGCGCTGCGAGAATTTATCGCGGCGCAAATGCGCTGGGGTGGATCGGTGAGTTGCATCCGCAGGTTGCAAAGGCGGTGAATTTATCGACGACCGCATTTTTATTCGAGATAGAAATAGCCGTAGCTTTCACTTCTAAGCTATTGCAATTTAAGAAAATATGTAAGTTTCCGAGCATTCGCCGCGATATAGCGATCGTGGTCGATGAAAACGTCCCTTTCGCGGTTTTACGCGAAAATGTTAGTGTTAGCGCCTCAGGCCTTCTAAGCGAGCTGCGGCTGTTCGATGTCTATCGCGGCCCCGGCGTAGAAACTGGACGAAAAAGTGTCGCTTTAGGCTTGATTTTACAGGACTCTTCCCGCACTCTTACCGATGTTGACGCGGATGCCGTAGTGACTTCGGTGGTTGCTCGGTTACGGGATGAACTGAGCGCCACAATAAGAGATCAATAAGCATGGCAGCCCTGACCAAGGCAGAGATGGCCGAAGCCCTATTCGATCAGTTAGGGCTAAACAAGCGAGAAGCGCGCGAGCTCGTGGATTTGTTTTTCGAGGAAATTCGCGCGGCGCTGTCCTCGGGTGAACAAGTAAAACTCTCCGGCTTCGGCAACTTCGATTTGCGAGACAAGAATCGGCGCCCGGGCCGCAACCCAAAAACCGGCGAAGAAATTCCCATCAGCGCTCGTCGCGTTGTCACTTTCCGTCCGGGCCAGAAATTGAAGGCTCGTGTCGAGGCGTATGCTGGAACCAAGCAACAATAGCGAGCTACCGCCGATCCCCGGGAAGCGCTATTTCACCATCGGCGAAGTGAGCGACCTATGCGGTGTCAAACCGCATGTGCTGCGCTATTGGGAACAGGAATTCCCGCAGCTCAAACCCGTCAAGCGCCGCGGCAATCGCCGCTACTATCAGCGCCAGGACGTGCTGATCATTCGGCAGATACGCAGTTTGCTGTATGAGCAGGGATTTACCATTGGCGGAGCCCGGAACCGCCTCACCGGCGATGATGCGCAGGTGGATCTCAATCAAAGCCAGCAGCTGATTCATCAGATGCGGCTGGAATTGGAAGAACTGATCAAGATTCTGCGCCGCTAGGGATTTGCGGCTCTTAAGTTCTCAGAGCCCAATTGGGCTATCATTCGTTCCTCGGTCGGGGCGTGGCGCAGCCTGGTAGCGCACTTGCATGGGGTGCAAGG
>JALYIW010000188.1 GCA_030775625.1 Pseudomonadota bacterium
AGCGAAGCGCCGCCTCCACTGCCGGATTACGAGCAGCCGCCTTGTCCGGAAGAAGGCTATTTGTGGACTCCTGGATACTGGGGATATGGCAGAGGAGGGTATTTCTGGGTTCCCGGAACTTGGGTGCAACCGCCGCGTGTCGGCGTGCTCTGGACTCCCGGGTATTGGGGCTTTGTCGGCGGTGTATATGCGTTCCACACCGGCTATTGGGGTCCGCACGTCGGCTTTTACGGCGGCGTGAACTACGGCTACGGATACGGCGGTGCTGGATATGTCGGCGGACGTTGGTCGGGCAGTTCCTTCGCCTACAATCGCACCGTCAATAACGTGAACGTGACCAATGTGCACAACACGTACAACGAGACGGTCATCAACAACTTTACGGTTAACAAGGTGAGCTACAACGGTGGAACCGGCGGTTTGGCGGTTGCCCCGACCGCGCAGGAAAAGGCGGCATCACGTGAGCAGCACTTGGCGCAGACGCCGTTGCAGCGCCAGCATGTGCAAGAGGCGGTGAGAAATCCGGCCCTGTCCGTCAGGGAGAATGGCGGGCATCCCGCGATTGCGGCCACCCCCAGGGCCGCCGCATTCAACGCGCCGGGCGTCGTACGCGCGCGCGGCGCGCCGCCGTTACGGGCACCGGCTGCCGCCGCGCCCCGTGCGGAAGGTGAAGGTAGATTTCAAGGAGGTAATCAGCAAGGCAGCAATCAACAAGGCAGTAATCAACAAATTGCCCGCTCGCGCGTCAACAATGGCAGCCGAGCTTCGCCTGCGGCGGGTGGTCAGCCGAATGCGGGCGGGCGAAGCCATTTACCGGTAAAGCCGCAACGCGCCAAGGCGCAGGAAGCCAGGAAGCACGAACCCGAAGGCGGCAACAAAGCGCGCTGAGAGATGCCGCCTGGAGCGTCCGCCTATCGCAACCGGCACGTGGCCCCTCGCGTCGTCGGCATTTTTGCGCCCCGGAGCTAGGCTGCTTGCGGCGACGGGTGCTAGGGGGCATGATCTTAGCGTGGTCAACCGAATGGCAATCGGCTTGACTATATAAGTCTGCGAAGAAAGCTGGCGAGCGAGGAGGCGGCGGATGGCTACTTTAGGCGTCACGGTATCCGATGGAGTTGCAACCCTGAGCATACAGCGCTCGGCGGTGAGCAACGCGATCGACATCACCATCATTCGCGCAATGCATCTAGCGCTCGATCAAATACAAAAAGGCGAAAGCGGCGCGCGCGCCGTAGTCATTACCGGCAGCAACGACGTGTTCTGCAGCGGCTTGGATTTGCACTCCGTGGATTTAAAGACTCAGGAAGCGCGGCAACGAGCGCACTTTGAAATGCGCCGCTTCATGGACCCGCTGATTCTGCGCTTGAGCGGTTTTCGCTTTCCCATCGTCGCAGCCGTCAACGGCGCAGCGGTAGGCGCGGGCATGAGTCTGGCCTTGGCGAGCGACATCATCATCGCCGGCGACAATGCGTATTTTCTTCCATCCTTCGCGCGGCTCGGCCTGGTGCCGGATGCGGGAATCACCTTTCATCTGGCGCGGCGAATCGGCGCGGGCCGCTCGCTGTCTTCTTTGATGCTCGCCGAGCGAATCGATGCGAAGACGGCGTTGGATTGGGGTCTGGCATATGCCGTGGTGCCGGCCGCCGAGGTGGTGGTGCGGGCGCAAGCGGTTGCGCATCGTCTCGCCACCGGGCCGTGCGCGGTGCTCGGCCAAATTCGTTCATTGCACACGTCGACCTTCGACAATTCATTGCAGGAACAATTGCGCGCCGAACGCAGTGCTCAGGAAATGACGCTGGAAACTCACGATTGCGTGGAAGGCGTGCGCGCCTTTTTCGAGAAGCGCGAGCCGAATTTTTCCGAGCATTTAAAGCCGGGTTAAGTCGCCGGACCCGAGGCTAGTGTTCGAGGGCCGCGGATTGCCTGATACCGCGAATGTCGTCCGGGCTCGTGCGACAGCAGCCGCCGATCAGACGTGCGCCTTCGCCGTACCAGCGACGCGCCTGTCCGCCGAAGGGTAGGGCGCCATGCCCGGCGCGCCAGCATTTCGACTCGGCGTCATAAAATTCTCCTGAATTCGGGTAGATGAGTAACGGCGCGTCAGTCTGGGCGCGCATCCGCCGCAATAGCGGGGTCATGTACTGCGGCGGAGTGCAATTGACGCCCACCGCGGCAATCTGCTCGAACCCGCGCAGCGCCGCGACGCAACTTCCGACATCCTCACCTTCGCTGTTGCGCTCGCCATCGCGGCATGAAAACGCGAGCCAGGCCCGGAGCGGGGCGAATTCCCGCAAAAGACGCGCCAGCACCAGGGCCTCGCGCAGGCAGGGGATGGTTTCGAAAGCCAACAGATCCGCTCCCGATTCGGCCAAGACTCGAAATCTCGGCCGATGAAACTCCGCCAAGGCCTGGTCGTCGAGCGAGTAGTGCCCACGGTATTCGGAGCCGTCGCCAAGCGTTGCGCCGTACGGGCCGATCGACGCCGCGACCAGCGGGCGCAGGCGGCCGCCGCGATTCGATCCGGTATCCCAAAATTCATCGCGCGCCGAGGAGGCGAGCGCGACCGCCGCGCGCATCAGACGCGCAGCCTCTTCGTGATCGATTCCGCGGTGTTCAAAGGCCCGGAAGTTCGCCTGATAGCTTGCCGTGGTCGCGACATCGGCGCCGGCACGAAAATAAGTCAAATGCACGTCGCGAATCAGGGCGGGGGTTTCGATCAGACACTTTGCAGACCAAAGGGGGTCACGAAGATCCGCTCCGCGTCGCTCCAGTTCGGTCGCCAGCGCACCGTCGAGCACGACAAAAGCTTGGTGTCCTAGAAACTGCTGAATTGGATCTGACATTGGCACATACTCGGCCGGATTTCGCCCACGGAGGTCAATATGCTAGCGGCTCAGACGATCATGGATCGGCACTCCGATATCTTCACGTACCTCCACGGAAATTTACGGCTTTCAGCCAGCCACTGCCATACCCCTGAAGAAGCATTGTTGGGTAGCATGGTCTATGTCAGCGATGCCGCGCAACTGGTCGCTGCGCGGCGCCGACGGCCGGCAATTTTGATCGTGCCGGAGCGCATGACCGATTCCCTCGATGCTCTGACGGACGCCGACAGCTGCTGCTTTTCGGTGAAAAGCATTCCCATGGGCATGGCCGTTCTGCTCAAATATTTCGATCAAAAGCGCGAGCGGTTCGCACAGTGGGGCGAACGACACGCGACGGCCTTGGTGCATGCGGATGCCTGCATCGGTGAGCGCGTCCTTCTCGGGCCATATTGCGTCGTCGGCGCGCAGGCCCGGATCGGCAACGATTGCCTGATCGGCGCGCACACGGTGATCGAGAACGGCGCCGTAATCGGCGAACGAACTGTGCTGCATCCGCATGTGTTCGTGGGGTCGAACTGCCGGATCGGCGAGGAGTGCGAGATACATCCGCACACCAGCATCGGCAGTGACGGCTTCGGCTATGCGGTCGACTGCGATGGCAGGGCGCGGAAAATAGCCCACCTCGGCAATGTGATGATCGGGGATCGAGTCGAAATCGGCAGCAACTGCGCGATCGATCGCGCCACCCTCACATCGACGACCATTCGATCGGGCAGCAAGCTGGACAATATTTGTCACATCGCCCACAACTGCGATTTGGGGGAGAACGGCTTTTTTACGGCGGGCTTCATGATGGGGGGCTCCACCAAGATCGGCCGACAATTCGTCACCGGCGGCAATTCGGTTGTGACTGCGCACATCACGTTGGCGGACAATGTGATTCTGGCAGGAAGGTCTTCGGTCACCAACGATATACCCGATGCCGGGGCCTATGGCGGGTATCCGCTGCAGCCGTTAAAGGAGGCGATGAAAACCATCGTCAACATCGGGCATCTGAATGAAATTCGCAAGAACCTGAATCGCGTCATGAAGCACCTGCGTCTGTCCGACAAAGTCGGTGGCGGCGTTCCCGACTGACGCCTTGGCCCGAGCAGCGGCTACTGACCGATGAGCGCGACGGCCAGGTACAGAACCGCGGCGCCCGCGAGGGTCATCGCAGTGGTCAGGAATTTTGGATGTGCATGATAGCTCTCCGGGATCAAATCGCTCGCGCCGATGTACAGAAAGAATCCGGCAAACAGGGCCAGCGCGGTGCCCAAACCATCACCCGGGAGTGTGAAGAAATACGTCGAGGCCACTCCTGCTACGGGAGCCAACGCATCCGCCAATAGCCAGCGGAAAGCCTGACGCCGATCACCGCGATTCTTCAACACGACGTTCATGGTGTTGATTCCATCGGAAAAATCGTGGCTGAGTACGCCTATCGCCACCACGATTCCGACCTCCCGCGATGTTTGGAAGGCGACACCGACGGCGACGCCGTCGAGCAGGCTGTGGATGCAAAGAACTCCGGCCGCGAACGGTCCCCGGGGCGCGGCCTCGCCGTGGAACAACATGATGCGATCCAATACCAAGTACAAGAGAAAGCCGAGAGCGGTCCACGACAAAATGACTGCCGGACTATGAAATCTCTGGCCTAAATTGACGGCCTCCGGCAGCAGATCGAAAAAGGCAACGCCGATAACGGCGCCGGCGCTGAATCCCAAGATCAGATGCAATTTGTCGCGCAGCCGCAGGGCCAGTAGTCCGCCGAGAAGCGTGCTGGCGAACGCCGCAATGGCGATGACTATAAGTAACACGATATTATATTGCCGTTCAGGAGTGGATTCGATTGGGGGGAGCGTGAGTTACGACACGTATCATAAGCGCAAAATCGGCAAACACGTCCTCAAGCCTGAAACCCAGATGATGGGGTACGGATATGATCCCAGCTTATCCGAAGGCGCCCTCAAGCCGCCGATTTTTCTGACTTCGACTTTCGTCTTCCAGACCGCACAGGACGGTAAAGATTTTTTCGATTTCACCTCCGGGCGACGCGAGCCGCTCGCCGGCCAGGCGTCGGGCCTCGTGTATTCGCGCTTCAATAATCCCAACCTCGAAGTGCTCGAGGATCGGTTGGCGTTATGGGAGGAAGGCGAAACCGCGGCGGTGTTTTCCAGTGGAATGTCTGCGATTTCAACGATTCTCTGGACTCATGTGCGCCCGGGCGACGTCATTCTGATGAGTCAGCCCTTGTATGGCGGCACGGAAACACTCATCGAAAAAACCTTGCCTGCCTTTGGCGTGAGCGCCGTAGGCTTCACGTCCGGTCACGATCGAAGCGCCGTGGCCGAGGCCGCCGATATCGCGTCGAACAAAGCTGCCGAGACAGGTGGTCGTGTTTGTCTGGTCATGGTGGAAACTCCCGCCAACCCGACCAATAGCCTGGTCGATCTGGCGCTGATGCGCGAAATTTCCTCGCTCATCGGCAACAGACAGAGCGGCGG
The DNA here is from genome assembly GCA_030775625.1 of Pseudomonadota bacterium. Taxonomy (GTDB): domain Bacteria; phylum Pseudomonadota; class Gammaproteobacteria; order Steroidobacterales; family Steroidobacteraceae; genus Bog-1198. Next base: position 5,372 of record JALYIW010000188.1, read on the forward strand.
GCGTCCGTCAGTGGTCGTCGACAATACTTTTTTAGGCCCGGTGTTCCAACGACCCCTCGGTCATGGCGCTGATCTGGTCATCTATTCGCTGACGAAGTACGTCGGTGGCCACTCGGACTTGGTCGCGGGGGGAGTGGTCGGGTCGCGGGAAGCGGTGGGTCCGGTGAAAAAGCTGCGCGGCGCGCTCGGTACTCAATTGGATCCGAACACGGCATGGATGATCATGCGTTCGATGGAGACGCTATCGCTGCGCATGCGCAAGGCCGCGGAAAACGCCGCGTTGGTGGCGGAATTTCTGCGCAATCAGCGCAAGGTCGCCGACGTGAATTATCTGGGATTTCTCGCCGCGGCGGATCCGCGCCGCGCTCTGTTCGAGCGGCAGTGCCAAAGTGCAGGCTCTACCTTTGGATTTACGGTCGAGGGCGGCGAGGCGGAGGCATTCCGGCTGCTCGACGCGTTGCAGGTCATTAAACTTGCGGTAAGCCTCGGGGGAACCGAAACCTTGATTTCGCATCCGGCGAGCACCACTCATTCGGGCGTCCCCAAGCAGACGCGCGATCGGCTCGGCGTCAGCGACGGCCTCGTTCGAATCTCCGTCGGCATCGAAGATGCCGATGATCTCATCGCCGATTTGGCGGCGGCACTCGACGCGGTCTGAATCATCAGAGCGACTTCGCCACAGATACTGCAAAGGCAGCACTATTCTGTTAGCGTTGCGATTGGTGTGATGATTGACAAGCATTCGAATGAACCAGTTGTTCAAAATTCTAGGCGTCTTACTGTTGCTGATGGCGGCACAGCAAGGTGCCGTGGTTCATGAACTTAATCACGTCGCCGCTGCCAATCACGTCGATTTGCAAGGGCAGCCGGATGCGGCCGCCGATAAGACTTGCACTTTATGTCCCGCGTTTGCGCAAGTCGTCACTCCTGCGTTTAGTCATTCGGTTCATATCCCGCTCCTCGTCCGTTTTGCTCTGGAGCCCGTATCAGAGCCTCAACATGCGGTGGCCGACGCCGCAGTTCCGCGCCCCCGTAGTCGCGGACCTCCGTTCTTGAGCTGAAGCCTTTGCTGTGAAGCAGCGAGCTGCCCGACGATCGGGCAGCGACTGCATTCCTTTCAGCTTTCTCGGAGCTCGTTCCATGTTCAGATTTCCAGTTTCGGCCGCAGTGGCATGCGTTGCTGCGGCTTTGAGTTTTATGGTGGTAAATTCCTTTGCAATGGCGGAGCCTGTCGAGGCTGGCACCACCAATACACCCGGTACGCTCGATGAAGTCGTGGTAATGGCCCAGCATTTGAACGAGGCGCGCAACGGCATACAAACGCAAACCGGCGCTTCGATCTATACGATCAACGAAGCGGCGATCGGCGCTCAACCGGGCGGCGATAATCAATTGCTCAATCAGGTGATCATGCAGGCGCCGGATGTGGCCCAGGATTCCTTTGGGCAATTCCATGTGCGTGGTGAGCACAACGGCCTTCAATACCGCTTGAACGGCATCATCCTGCCAGAGGGCATCAGCGTTTTCGGGCAATCGCTTGATCCGCGGCTGATCTCCTCACTGACTTTGGTCACCGGAGCGTTGCCGGCCGAGTACGGCCTGCGCACCGCGGGCATCATTGATTTGAAGACCAAGAGCGGTGTGATCGATCCGGGCGGATCAGTCGCCATTTACGGCGGCAGCCACGGTACCGTAGAGCCGAGCTTTAACTACGGGGGCAGCGCCGCACGCTTGAATTATTACGTGTCGGGCGACTTTCTACGCAATGATTTGGGAATCGAGTCCCCCGACGGCAGATCCAATCCTATTCATGACCATACCAAGCAATATCATGGTTTTGGGTACTTTGAGTACATCCTGGATGACGCCAATCGCTTGAGCACGGTACTCAGCACCTCTACCGGGATTTTCCAAATTCCCCAGCGCGCGGGTGAAACGCCCGAACTTACCAATGCGGACGGCACAGCACTCACCGTCAACGGCCGAAGTACCTATCCGAGCGAAGCGCTAAATGAAAATCAACGCGAGATCAATCATTTCGCGATTGTAAGCTGGCAGCACTCTCAAGACGCCTTGGACGTGCAAACCTCCGCGACAGCACGGTACTCGGGCCTGACCTACCGTCCAGATCCTCTTGGCGATCTACTGTTCAACGGCGTCGCGCAAGATGCGTACAAACAGAATGCGGCCTATGCGCTGCAGTCGGATGCCGCCTACAGGCTCACCGACTCCCACACGCTGCGCAGCGGCATCTTCGTGCAGAGTGACCGGTCCCAGAGTCTCACGAACTCGCGGGTGATTGCTCAGGACGCCGATGGCAATCAACTGAGCGATGTGCCGATCACCATCATCGATAATGGCGCCAAAACCGAGTGGATCGAGAGCGTGTACCTGCAAGACGAATGGAAGGTCATTCCCTCGCTCACGTTCAACTATGGGCTGCGCTTGGATAAATTCACCGCCTATACTGCAGCCCATCAGGTCAGTCCGCGCTTCAATGCCGTGTGGCAGGCGTTGGACGACACCACGGTGCATATCGGCTACTCTCGGTATTTATCCCCGCCGCCCTTCGAACTGGTGGGCAACGAGACGGTGGCCAAGTTCGCAAACACCACCAACGCGCCGGCCGCCACGTCGACCGATTCGCCCAAAGCCGAACAGGCGAATTATTACGATATCGGTGTGCAGCAAAAGATCACGCAGCGTGTCACGGTGGGTCTCGACACCTATTACAAGCAGTCGCATAACTTGATCGATGAGGGCCAGTTTGGCGCACCCATTATTTTAACGCCCTTTAACTACACGTATGGCAAACAGTATGGCGCTGAGATCACCGCCAATTTCACCCAAGAGGGTTTCAATGCCTATTTGAATCTCGCCTACCAAAGCGCCACGGGGAAGAATTTCAATTCGGCACAGTTTAATTTCTCGCCAGACGACCTTGCCTATGTTGCTTCGCACTACATTCATCTGGACCACGAGCAGCAATTCACCGCCTCGGGCGGTGTCTCCTACCTGTGGAACCACACGACCTTAAGTGCCGATATCCTGGAAGGCTCGGGGCTGCGCGCCAGTTTGGACTTGCCGGGCGGCACGTCGATTCCGAACGGCGACCACTTGCCCTACTACACCCAAATGAATCTTGGCGTGAATCATATTTTGCATTTGACCGGGCAGGGCACGCTCACCGCGCGCGTGGACCTCATCAACGCCTTTGACAAGGAATACCAAATCCGAAATGGCACCGGCGTTGGCGTTGGGGCACCCCAGTACGGACCGCGGCGAGGCTTATTCTTCGGCCTGTCGAAATCCCTGTAGCCTCGCTTGAGGTAATCGATCCCGGTTACTAGCGTAGCCCCACCGCGCGCACCAGGAATTGCTTCACAAACTAAGGCACTGTCGGCGCAGATTGGTTCGCTCCGGCAGAGAATTTCGCCGAGGACGTCGGCAAACGCAATTTGCGATGTGCCGCACAGATCGCCGCAAAAATGGAGTTTTACCTGGCCAATCTGAGAACAGCGTCACCACGGTGCCAGCATATGTCGCAACAATAGCGCCCGATTTCGGGGTTTCCCTGCACTGAAGTCGACCGAACCGAACAATATTCTTGAGGAGTTTCCATGACCAAGATTCTTTCCGCGACTCTGGCCGCCGCCGTTCTGGCTGCCGGCGTTGCGCAGGCCGTAACCACTACCACCACCACCTTCGCGGTAACCGCGACGCTGCAGCCAACCTGTTCTGCGACGGCGACTGCGTTGCCGTTTGGTGCCTATACCCCCGGTGCCGGTGCGCTGGCCAGCAATAGCACGATTAGCGTCAAGTGCACGAAAAACACCCCGTATACCGTTGCCCTCAATGCGGGAACAACGGTCGGCGGCGCTTTCGCGCAGCGTTTGATGGCAGCCGGTGCCAACACCCTGCAGTACAACCTGTACACCTCCGCTGCGTTTACCACGGTCTTCGGTGACGGCAACTTGTCTACAGCGACGAGCGCCGGCATTGGAGCGGGCGTTGCGACCGCCAACACGGTCACGGTGTTCGGACAGTTGCCGGACAGCGCGGCCAATCAGGCCGCGGTTCCGGGCAGCTACAGCGACACCATCACCGTCACCGTCAGCTATTGATGCGATGAAGCCGATTTCCTGCGGTGGCCACGCGGCCGCCGCAGGAGCACGGCCTCAGCTTGAAATGATTCAGAACTAAAACCAAGGGATTCCATGCACAAGCTTCGAGCAATGACGATGGCTTTGGGTGCGATGAGTGCAGGCATTGCCAACTCTGCCACCACCACCACCACCACCACGACTTTCGCCGTGACAGCCACGGTTCAAGCCACTTGTTCCGCGACAGCGACCGCGCTGCCCTTCGGCAACTACACCCCCGGCGCCGGCGCGTTGGCGAATAACGGCACTATCAGCGTGAAATGCACCAAGAACACGCCGTACAGCATTGCGCTGAACGCCGGCACGAGCGGCGGCGGCACTCTCGCACAGCGATTGATGGCTTCGGGTGCCAACCGTTTGCAATACAACCTCTACACCAGTGCGACGTTCGCCACCGTATTCGGCGACGGTACCGGTTCGACGGCCACCGCCGCGGGCACCGGAGCCGGCGTGGCTACGGCCAACACTGTGACTGTTTTCGGGCAGTTGCCGGACAGCGCGATCAACCAAGCAGCGGTGCCGGGCAGCTACAGCGACACCGTCACCGTCACCGTCACGTATTGAACGATGCATATCTTGCCCTCATCCCTGAGTGCGTGGGGTCCCTGCGCGCTCCTAGCCTGCCTCGCCGCGGCCCTGCCGGCGAGCGCCAGCACCTTCAACATCTCGCCGATTCGAGCGCAGCTGAGTGGGGGTCACCGGACTGAAGTGCTCACGCTGATGAATGCGGATGATCGTCCGGTGGTGGTGCAGATTCATGTAGTCCGCTGGTCGCAGCAAAATGGCGAAGAGCAGTTGGACGACACCCGCGAATTGCTCGCGACGCCACCGGTCTTGCAAATACCGGCGATGAGCGAACAAATCGTCCGAGTCGCGTTACGGCGCGACCCTGATGCCTCGGGCGAGCTCGCCTACCGGGTGATTTTCGAGGAGGTACCGCAGGCGGCGCCGAAGGATTTCTCGGGGCTGCAGGTGGCGCTGCGCTTGAGCGTCCCGGTGTTCGTGGCGCCGGCCCACGGCGGGGCGCGAGCCGATGTTTCGTGGGAATCTCATAGGTTGCCGAGCGGCCAACTCGAGGTGGCGGCGACGAATCACGGCAATGGTCACCTACAGGTCACTGATTTCGGCGTGCAATTGCCGGGAGTGGCCGTCCCGGTTCGCGGCATCACGACTAAGTACATCCTGCCCGGCAGCCGCATGAGCTGGGTGTTGGCGTCGCCTCCGGACGCGAATGTTGGTCCCGTCATCATCCATGGCCACAGCGACCAGGGCGAATTCTCCGCCGACGCTGCGATCAGCCGCTTCTAGCCGGTGCGAATCGGCTCGTGTGCATCGTCAGCCAGAACAGATTCGCGCGCATCGTGGCGACATATTCTGGTTGGTTGCGGGCCTCGGTCCTCATCGCTTGCGCCGCCACCGCGCCGACGAATGCAGCGTCGGCCGCGAGTGCCGATGCGCCCTCCGAAGCCGTTTTGGAAGTCAGCCTGAGCGCCGATGCTCCCGGTGACATGATGGTGGTGTTGCGCGGCCACGATGATCAGATGTACTTAGATGAGGGAGATTTTGCCCGGCTGCGCCTGCATCTGCCGCAGACTTCGCCATATATCCATGAGGGTCACCGTTACTTCAAACCAACGGAGATCAAAGGCTGCACGATCGCGGTCAACGAAGCTCAACAAAGAGCGGTGATCACGGCGCCGTCATGGGCCCTCGAAACTACCCACTTGAGCGCGGCTGAACGCCGGCATCCCGCCGTTACGCCCGCCTCGCCGGGCGCCTTTTTCAACTACCAGTTGTCCACGCAGCAGGTCCAAGGGAAAACCACCGGCGGGGCCTACGGCGAGCTGGGGGTGTTTGCCGGCGCCGGCGTTCTGACCAACACCGCGGTGGGCCGTTTCCAAGGAGGTCAGCGCGAAGCCGTCCGGCTCGACACCGCGTATACGCGCGATTTCCCGAATACCCTGCAGACCTTGAGCGCCGGTGATGCCATCAGCGACGGCGGCACCTGGGGCAATGCGGTGCGCTACGCGGGTGTGCGCTGGGCGCGCAATTTCGGCCTGCGTCCGGATTTATTGACCACTCCGCTGCTCTCGACCAGCGGTAGCGCGACGGTGCCATCTACCGTCGACGTGTTCGTCAACAATCAGCTGGTAAGCAGCAATCAATTGCCGGCCGGCCCCTTCGTCATCGATCGTCTGCCGACGGTTTCGGGGATGGGGGATGTAAGCGTGGTGGTACGTGACGCACTCGGCCGCGATCAGGTGGTCACTCAGTCCTTCTACTCCAGCGCGAGTCTCTTGGCGCGCGGATTGAGCCAATACTCGTTCAACATGGGCAGCATTCGCAAAGACTACACGCTCGACAGCAATCATTACGGGCCGATGTTGGGTGAAGTCAGCTATCGACGCGGTATCACCGACACGTTCACCCTCGAGGGCCACGGTGAATATTTGCACGGCGACGCGCACGCCGCGGGCGTCAACGCGGCTCTGGGCATCGGACATGCCGGCATCATCAACTTCACCGCCGCTGGCGGCGGGAATGGCCACGGATCGGGCTGGCTGAGCGGGGTCGGTGTCGAACGTCGCGGCAGCAACACGAGCTTTATTGCCAACACGCAATGGGCGAGCAGAGATTTTGCACAAGTCGGGCAGGCGCTCGACCCGGCCATGCGAATGCGTCAACGCACCTTGTTCCAGACCGGCATCGGGCTGGGTCGATACGGTTCCCTGTCGCTGGCGTATGTTCGCCAAACCTATCGAGAATCGCCGACTCAGCAGACCGTCGGGCTGACCCACAGCGTGAGCTTCGGCCGGGCCGGCACACTGAACCTCACATTGACCCGAACGCGCAGTGCGGCGGACACCTGGCATGGCTCAAGCTCATCGAGTCCCGGGCAGGACTCGACGAGTGCGTTCTTGATCTATGTCTTTTCGTTCGATGGTCGACGGGCGGCCACTGTGTCATCGGTCAGCGGCAGTGGGCCGGGGGCACCGGCGAATGAAGGCATCGTCTCGCTCACGGAGAGTCCGCCCGCGGGACCCGGCGGCGGGTATCGATTGAGCGCCTCGACGGCGGGCAATTACGATGCCGACTGGCGCCAACAATTCGCCGGCGCCGACCTGGAAGTGGAAGCCGCGCGCAATCAGAGCATCGAAGGCCGCAGCGCCTATATGAGCGGCGCGATGACATGGCTCGACGGACAGTTGAACAGTACGCGCACCGTGAACGGCAGTTTTGCAATGGTGGACGTGGCCGGTCTCGCCGACGTGCCTGTATACGTCGAGAATCAACTCACCACCCATACCGACGCCCATGGCAGAGCGCTGCTGTATAACCTGCGGCCCTACGAGGCGAATCGCATCAGCATTGCTCCGGAAGATTTGCCGCTGGATACCAGCATAGCGGCCAGCAGTACCATCATGGCGCCGCCATACCGCAGTGGGGTGATCGCACGGTTTCCGGTGGAGAGAGTACGCGCCGCGACATTTCGCCTGATTACCGAAGACGGCAAGCCCGTGCCGGTTGGCGCATTGGTCCAGCTCAAGGACTCACTGTTTCCGGTAGTGCTCGACGGCATGGTGTACGTCACCGGCTACGATCACGGCGTGTCTGCGGATGCGAGTTGGAACGGCGGGCGGTGTACCTTCCAGCTGCCGCGGCCACCCAGCGATGAACCGTTACCCGACGTGGGCACCATTCGCTGCCGCCTGAGTGTCGATGCGTCGCCTGAACTGACGGAGAATCGCCGATGAGGAGTTGGAATCGAATGGCTGCCGTCGGTTTCGCGTGGGCGATCACGCTGGGTTTTGCCGGCGTGAGTCGAGCCGCCACCACGGTCAATTGCACGGTATCGGCAGGCGGGATCGCCTTCGGGATTTACAATCCCCTGAATGCCGCCGGCAATGCTTCCACCGGCGCCCTGCGCATCAGCTGCAATGGCAGCGGCACGGGTTCCACCAACGTGACGGCGAATCTGACGCTCAGCAGCGGGTTCAGCGGCAGCTATGCCACGAGGACCATGATCTCCGGCGCCAATGCACTCAACTACAATATCTTTTGGAGCACAGCCTATTCGCAGATCATGGGCGACGGCAGCGGCGGCTCGTTCGCCGGCTCTGCGGGTCCCTTTACCGTGACGGCCGGAGGCAGCAACTTCGCGACGGGAACCATGTACGGACTGATACCGGCGTTGCAGGATGTGGCGCCTGGAAGCTACACCGACATGATCACCGTGACGGTGACCTATTAAATTGGTTAGAGGGGCCGCACGGCAACAGCCACCGGCCATGGATAGGTGCCGGCCTTGAGTCCCGGGGCCAAACTGAAGCGAAACTTGAGATTCAAATTGACGACATGGGGGCTCTGCCAGCGCTGCACGATGCTGCCGCCTTGCGCCCCCAGAGACAGTTCCGAATCCAGGCCGTAAACGATCATCGAGGAGAGCATGGGTGTGACGGTCATCAGGTCGAGCGAATACCCGCTCGCACTGTTGCTGCGTATGACCAGCGATGTCGGCTGACTCACGTCGACGAACCCGCGCCGCAGATCGCCGGCGGAAAGATCAACAGTGGAGGGCACGGATCGAAGTTCCATGTTGGCCACGGCGCGCACGGTGGCGCCGACGGCAAAACCGATTCGTGTCTCTTTGGCATGCGCCGCGGCAAGGCTGCCGACGACCAGGGCCAGGCGCACTGCGAACCACGTCCTATGATGCATTGGGATGTTCAAGCCCCAAGTAGCAGCTGGTTTAGCCTTACATCAAGGATTGTAGCGAGTACTGTGCGGGGGGTTTACGCTTGGTGACATATCGCGGGGGGATTCATGATCATGCGCAGACGAACGGCGGCCTTAGTTGCGGGCCTGGCATTGGCGGGGCTGGGGTGCCAGGCTGCCTGGGCCGAAGACTCTCGGGAATTATCGAGCGTGGTGGTGACCGCCACGAGGATTGCCGAGCCGAGCTTCGATCTGCCGGTTTCGATAGACAGCGTCAATCGACGCGCCATAGAGGCCGGTCAGCTGCAATTGAACTTGTCTGAGTCCCTGATCGCGGTGCCGGGTGTTTCGGTCCAAAGCCGCCAGAATTATGCCCAAGACCTGCAGCTGTCCATGCGCGGATTCGGCGCTCGATCAAGCTTTGGCGTGCGCGGCTTACGTCTCTACTCGGATGGCATCCCCGGCACCATGCCGGACGGACAAGGGCAGTTCTCGCAATTCGATTTGGGGTCCGCAGGTCGCATCGAGGTACTGCGAGGTCCGTTCTCGGCTCTCTATGGCAACTCCTCGGGAGGCGTGATAGCGGTGTTCACCGAAGATGCAAAACCGGGAACCATGATCGGCGCCACCGCGGAATATGGCAGCTTCGATACTCAGCGCTATGCGTTGAAGACCGAGGGTGCCGACGATACGATCAACTACGTGGTCGATGCCGCTCACTTCCAGAGCAACGGCTATCGATTTCACAGCGGCGCGGAGCGCAACAACTTCAATGCCAAAACGCGTATGCAGTTGAGCGATGCGGCGAAACTGACATTCGTCGCCAATATGGTGCAGACGCCGAGCGTGCAGGACCCGTTGGGCCTGACTCGCGCTCAGTACGCCGCAGATCCGCGCCAAGCCGGGACCGGCGCGGTGCAGTTCAACACACGCAAGTCGCTGCAACAGGAGCAGGTCGGCGTCATATTCGAAGGCAAACTGAGCGCTCATGACGATCTGTCGGCCATGTTCTATACCGGGCATCGCGCCACCACCCAGTTCCAAGCCATACCGGTGGCAACGCAGCAGAATGCGCCGCTGTATCCCGGCGGCGTCATCGATTTGGATCGTGCTTTCTGGGGCATCGATGCGCACCTTACAGACGCTCGCGAGATTGCCGGCACTGCTCTACGAGCGGTCGGCGGCCTGAATTACGACGATTTGGCGGAAGCACGCAAGGGCTACTTGAATTTCGTCGGCGCGGTCACGGGCGTCGAAGGCGCCATACGCCGCGACCAGGCGAACCACGTCTATGACTTCGATCAGTACTTACAGGCGCAATGGGATCCGGCGGCTCGTTGGCGTGTGATCGCGGGCGTGCGCAACAATCTGGTGGAAGTCACCTCGCATGGCCACATTCCCATACTCGACGGCGCGGTCAGCAGTGTGCGTTATTCGGCGGTGAACCCGGTGGGTGGGGTCAGTTTGCGCGCGAGTTCCGCGGTCAATTTCTATGGTGCCTATGGCAAAGGTTTCGAGACGCCGACATTGAATGATCTGGCGTACCGCTCTGTCGACGGCAGCCTTCCTGGACTGAATCTCGGACTCAAGCCGGCACGCAGTGACAATTACGAGGCCGGCGTCAAGGCGGCGGCGGAGCATCTGCGCGCAAACCTCGCGGCGTTCTACATCAAGACCCGCAATGAGTTATCCGTGCTGCAGAATTCGGCCGGCCGAACCGTGCAACAAAACATCGGCACCACCAATCGCCGCGGATTGGAACTGGGCGTCGACGCCGATTGGCGCGGCGGCTTCAGCGCGCGCTTGGCCTACACCTATATTCGTGCAGTCGTGGGCGAAGCATATGCCACCTGCGTCGCCGCGCCCTGCAATCCCTTGGCGAATCCGGCCGGTCCGCGACCCGCTAACTACAAGACGGTCAACGCAGGCAATTACCTACCGGCCGTTCCCATGAATACCCTGTACGCTGGCCTGACCTGGAGTTACGCGCCCATGGATTTTTCGGCTACCTTGGAGGCGCTGGGCCGTGCACGTATCTACGTGGACGATCGCAACTCCGATGCCACCGCGGGCTACTGGGTGGCCAACGTGAGGGCGGGGTTTGTGCAGGAAACGGGGCACTGGCGATTCAGCGAGTTCGCCCGCCTGGATAATCTCGCCAATCGAGCCTATGTAGGCTCGGTAATCGTCAATGAGACCAATTCCCGTTTTTTTGAGCCGGCGCCCGGGCGAACTGCCTACATTATGTTTAACGCGGCACTGCGCAATTAAGGCTGATTTATGTAGACCAAACGGCGTGAACCACGTTGTATAGGGTAGGTCCTATCAATACGGGTCCGATTTGCCCGCGCCAGGTGCGGCAGTCAACAGAAGGTGGCAGGCATGATTACCAAGGGCAGGCGCTTTGTTCTGGGGGTCGGTATTTTGGCATTGCTGGCGGGGGCGGCTCCGGCATTCGCCCAGCACGGCGGTGGCGGTCACGGCGGTGGTGGGCATGGCGGGGGTGGACATGCTTCAGCCGGTGGTGGGCATTTTTGGGGAGGCGGCCACGCCATGGCCAGCGGTGCACACTTTGGCGGCGCGGGCGGCCCTCACTTCGCGGCGGCCGGCGGGGGCTTCGCCGGCGGAGCCAGGTACGCGCAGGGCTACAGCCCTGGATTCCATGGCGGCGGGGGCTACTACGGACACGGCGGCCCGGGTGCCTTTTGGCGGGGCGGATATTGGCGCGGCGGCTTTTGGCCCCGGGCTTATTACGGCCTGGGGTTCGATTGGTTTCTACCCATTCTGCCCTTGGCGTACGCGACCTATTGGTACAGCGGCATTCCGTACTACTACGCGAATAACGTCTACTACACCTGGAATCCTTCCTATGAGGGGTATGTAGCGACCGATCCGCCGCCGGTGGCGGACATCGCCGGCAGTGAGTCTGGGGCGCCGGCTGCGGGAGTATTCATGTACCCGAAGAATGGACAGAGCGCCGAGCAGCAGGCAACCGACAAGGCGGAATGCCAGCAGTGGGCTTCGCAGCAGGCGGGTGAGGTCGCGCAGAACGGCTCGGACTATCAGCGGGCCATGACGGCGTGTGTCGAAGGGCGCGGGTACGCTGCGAAATAGCTACGTCGAGCCCCAGCACGTTTGGGTATTCACTACGCCGCTACCGTTCCACGCTAATTGCGCTCCCGCGCTGTTGAGCGAGAACGTCATGCAGGCAGAATCTGACAATTGTGGAGGCGCGATGGGGGCGGCCGTGATGTTGTAACTGGCGGGGGTATTTGTCGCGGCCACCGCGTTGACTATCGTGATCGTAACGTTGTAATAACCTTGTGGTGAGGCCAGAGTGCCCGCTGCCATATTGCAATTGGTAACGTAGTCGAAGTTTTGCGAGTAGCATCTTTCGAGCGACTGAGCATCGAGAGTCATGGTTCGCGTCGCATCGGTACGGTTGGCCCGTCTTATGTATGCGGTGTACGAGGGAATGGCAATCGCTGCGAGGATTCCCACGACAGCTACCGCTATCATCAGTTCGATTAACGTGAACCCGTTTTTCATGGGAGGTCTCCGTTCGCCGGTTAAACCGGCGAAGTGTTGTAAACGAAAGTTTTATACATTGAAGGTAAGCCGGATCTGTGGAGGGGGTGGCCAGCAATGATCATCTCTACTCGACTCATGATCCGGCGTGCTTGCCGATTGACATGACGTGTGCGCTCGGACTGTTCGCGGGAGCGTCCAACACCAAATCGACGATTTGCCCGACTCTGATACTGCGGGCGGTCTTGTCTGCCAAGCTATTGGGCTCGAAATGAAAGACGTGGTGATCGACTTCGATCTGATCGCTCATCGGCGTTGCCGTGACCTCTCCGGTTACTTGAACGCCAAGTACGCGTGTCGCCCACGCGATCTCTGTTCCAGAACACACCACAACCACTAGCGCTCCAACCAGGATGCTCATGCGTGCTAATTTCATTGACGTATCTCCCACCATGCCGTACGACTCTTGGACGATCCTTTCTCACCAATCGACTGAATTGTGTTGTTTGACTTGGTAATGAGCTTAACGGCGCCAATTGTGCCCAAGTTAGCGCTCCGAATGGTCGGGGCCGCAGCGAATACATTGCCCAGCGACAGGCCCACGGGGTTGGCCCCGCCGACCGAATCACTGCTGGTGATGGCGTGGTCGCCATTCAAGTCAAACTGCGGACTGGTAAAAGCGCCGCCGGTGGCATAGTTGATCACGTAGAGATTGGAACTGCCACCCGCCGTGCAAGCGATGCTCGAGGGTGTGTAGCTCGTCACCACCAGCGCGCCTCCTGTTTCCAAATGCGGATCAGTCACCACGCGTTCGCCGCTATTGAGGCTGAGATCTACAAACCAGCCTTTATCGGTAGGGATGTTAACCGTGACGCTGGTGTCTAGGACCACATTCCCGAAAGCCGTCGACTGTGACGTCAGCGTTTGATGGACGAGGCTTGAGCGCGTGACCGGCGTGGCGTAAGTGGTCGGAGGATCGTAGATGCCATAGATCGACTGAACTTGACCGTTGGATAAATCGGGATTGCCCAACAATTCGCCGGTCGCAACGAACACCATGGTTCCTAAGTACTGTGGATACCGTGGATTCAAAGTGGCCGTCGGGGCAGTCGTAATAGGCTGCGGTTGATTTGCGCCATCGGTCGCTTGGAACAGAACGGTCACCGTCCACAAGGCCGGGCTTGCGTTTGACACATCTACACGCCACAAATTGCCCTGCAAATCGCCCGCGTAAACGATATTTGCATACCCGGCGATCTGGCCGCCGCTGTTAACGGCAATCGCGCTCGACAGGCCGTTGGATGCGCTGAGGTTGCACGCGGTCGGAACTGCGGCGCATAAGTCAATTTTTTTGAACACCGCACCGGTTTGCGGATTCAGCGCATAAAGGTAGGGCTTCTGGTTCGGACTGTTATAACCATTGCCGACAAACACAGTCCAGCCGTTCGCCGTGCTCGCGATAGCCGGTGTACTGAACCCCAGACCCATATTGGGATCCGTGAAATCCCACAGTACCTTCCCTGCAAGTGCGGCCTCTGTGGAGATCGCTGCTGGATCGCTCACGTCCAGCGCGTAAACGCTGTTGCCGCCCGCGCCCTCCGTTCCCACCAACACCGTGTGCCACGTCAAATCGGCAAATTGCACGTCTGAGGCTTGCGGTGATCCGTTCACGTAGAAGAGGTGACTGGCGTTGTAATAAGGGTTCACAAGATTAATGAGATTGGCGTAGACGCCGCGCGGAATGTAAGCGAACCGTTCATTGCCGGTCGTGGCATCGAACGCATGCAGCATGCCGTCATTGGCGCCAACGTAGATGACCGGCGGTCGCGCAGCCCTGGCTGCGGCGAAGGCAACATACGAAGGCGTTTGGTTGGCGGTGCCGGGTGCACCGATGTATAGAGGATCGCTGCCGACAATATCGCCGAGTCGATGTGTACGCTCGCGGAATTGTCCGGTTCCGTTGGGGGGCAACTCCTGGCTGCGCGAGCCTCGCAAAAATTGCAGTACATCTTGGCCGTTGGTATCAGGAGTGAACGTGGTCAAGTCTTGGCCTAGCATGGTGCTGTTCGCGATCCCGTGAAGCGGAGTGCCGGAGTTCCATTGAAACGGGATGGCGGCGTTCAGCGTCGGATCCCACGTTGCGATAAACCGGCCGGTGTCCCAAGCCAGCATATCGAGCAGCGGCGCGGCGGACCATATCGGCACGCCGCTGGTATCCACACTGCCGTCAGCCGCAATCGTAAAGGCGCGCAGATTCCCGTCCCAGTCCTGATTGCTGTCCGAGGTCAGGAACTGCGATTGGTAAACCACCGAATTGGTATTGAGTCCGGTCGAGTTAACGGCGGCAGAGGCCACGGACTGGGTGGCAGCCAAGATTTTGGTGATGATGATTTGCAAATCGTTGGTCATTGCTGTGGGACTGACAGCTGGGAAGAAGCCAGTCGGGCTCGCTGTTCCGGTGCCACCGGCGATAGCCATTGCTTGAAGGGTGGCCGCCGCGGTGGGATTCACGGTGGCGTCGACTCCAGCGCCCAAGCCGATGACATAGGTCTTGATTCCCCGCGCGTTGAGCGCTGTTAGGTTTGCGATGACATCGGTCAGTGCCTGATCGTTAGTCACGCCCAATGAGTGATCCGCATTGAACGTCGCCGACACGCCGTAGCCCGCCGCGGCTGTACTGCCCAAGGGAGGCCACGCACGGCCGGCCAAATCCAGAGTCGGCAGTCCGTCGGTGATCAACACCACATATTTCTGTGCGGTGCAACCGTTCGAACTCGGGGGGTTGGTGGCAAAAACCGCTTGGGCGCCCGCGATCAGGCCCGCCATCGGCGACTGCGTGGCCGCGGACTTGATTTCCGGTGTGCCGCGTGAATTTGTTTCCGGGGCGAGCAGCGGCGCGAACGGTGCCAATGCCGCAGCAACCGAGGCGGGCGTGGGAGTTGCGCCGGAGGACGTCATGGGAACCGCAGTACTCGAGCCGCCAGCGGATTCGCCGGACGTGTAAAAACCGAATCCTCGCTCCTCGTACATCACTTCTGTCGAGTAAGGCACGAAGCCGGCGTTGGTGGGTCCCGTTGTTCTTGCACACGAGTTGACTTGAGCCGCGTAGGTTTCTGAAACGCCGCCGGTGTTGTAATTTCCTAGAGAGTAATTTGGCGGAAACGGCGTTGGGGGGTTGGGGCCGCCGAACACCACGCACAGCGGATCGATGCCGCCGCCCGCGTATAACACGTCGTTAACAGACGGGTCATCGCTGCTGAATTTCACGACCAGATACCGCTTCGTAAAGATGCTCTGGCTCGCGTAACGGCCATTCAAGCTATTACAATCGACCGAGACCGGATCCGTGCCCAACGGGTTGCTCAGAAAACACGGGTTCGGCAAATATTCAATCGTGCCCGGAATATTGGCTCCGAGGGTCGAGGTGAAGGTAAACCCCCCGGCTTGACTCATTTGGTACACCCAGGTCGTGTAGCTATTGATCCCGTTCGTGGAATAGTCCGTCAGCGCAAAGTCGGCACTGCTGATATACGTATTCAATATTTGGCTCAGACCTTCTTTGGCGACGTTCATGCGACTTGCCGAGTTGTCGAGGAGCAGTCCGCTGGAAGCAACCGTGTACGGAGCCACACCGGCGGCGCCGGGATTTGCGGGCGGCGTAAATCCGGCGGGTATGGTGTAGTTGACCGGCGAGCTCGAGGCCAACAGGCCTGCGAATGCCGCCCCTAGAGACCCTGAACCTGTGCGGATAGCGCCGCTCAGATCACCATCCATCGACTGCGAATTCGCCACCGCAAGCAGAATCTGGGGATGCGCAGGAATAGTCACCGTCATAGGCGTTTGACTGATGGGTAGGGTGGGCGCGGCGGCAGCCGATACGACAGGCGAACACGCCCAGCTGCAGACGAGAGTAAAACCTGCCGCGACCAGCATCCGGCTGAGGCACTGTGGGACAGATTTTGACGGTGAGGTCTGCATGGTGGTTCCTAGCAAAACAGCGTTTAATGAACAATGCTTTGAAGCGTAGTGGTCGAACTTTGGTCGGCGCCTTGACCGTAGGCAGTTACCCGATACACGGCAACCGGCGGCGTGGGTGATCCGTATTGCACTTGATTGATGCTTTGGCCCGGTACGGCAACAGGCGGCAGGCTTTCAATGACGAACTTCGGGGTTTGGGCGCCGACGGGGTCGACAGTCAGCGGCGGTCCTGCGTAAGGGAGCACGGCAGTCGGCGAACTCCAATTGAGTCCAGTGACCGCGCTGCCGTTGGAGGCGGTCAATTCATATAAACCGTTCGTATTGGCCGTAAAATTCGTGTAGATGCCACTCAACAAACCACCCTCGGCGCTGCGCAAGGCTGCTTCAGCCGCTTGAATCGCCAGCTGATGATTACTCTCGTTGCGAGCCATGCGCTCTTCCACGGTCTGCAGGCGCGCGGCGGTCACCCCGATCAAACTTAGAATGACCAGCAGAATGAGCGCGATGAACAGCACCACACCGGATTGGCGCGCGCGCAAACTGAGGTGAGCGTGGTTATGCATGAGGGCTCCCAAGTCAACTTGCGGCATTGCGCACGCCAATCGTGATTTCAAAGACTTGACGTGCGCGGCTGTCGCGGGGGACCGTCACGGTGTTGCCCAGCAAGGTGTAGGTGGGCGCGACGGCCGGGATACTTCTTGAACCCGGCTGGCTGGCGGCAAGTACGGCAATTTTCACGCTGATGACGGTGTTGAAGTCGATCACTTGATCCGCGGTAATATATTCGCCGACCGTTTGCGTGCCGTTGACGTCCACTCCATAGAGAATCTGCATGGCTTCGATGTCGGGCACCAGCTCGGTGGCGGTGAAGACATTCGTGGCATTCAGATCGTAGGCCCATAATGCGCCGTCGCCGTCCGCGCCTTGACCGATGTAATAGATGATGGTGTCGATGGGAGTTACTTGCGAGCCGATGCCGAAGCTCACCGGGAAGGCGGAGGCGGTGTTGCCCGGCACGCCGCCGGCTTGGTGCGTGATGACCGCATTTGCCGGGCCACCGCTAATGTTGGTGATCTGCATGGCGGCTGACTTGGCGCAATCGGAGATCACCGCCAGCTCACCGTTGACGAGACTTCCTTGCAAGTTGACAGTAAAGTTGTTAGCGCCGTCGACAATCGCCGTGACGTAAACGGCTTGCGAGTTCGGCAGCGATTCGCGTACCACCAACACATCGGTGTTTTGCACCACGAGCGGCGGAGCGGCCAGCGACGGGTCCAATCCCGTGCCCGCCCAATGACCGGTCGCGCCGTCCGGCGCTACCGGCGCGGCCGCGATGCTGTAAGCGCCGGCACCGCCGGTATTCTTCGCTTCAAACCCGCCGAGCGGTTGCGTAAAGTTAAAGGGCAAGGTCGTCGCGGCGTTTAAAATACTGATTTGCTTTTGCGTGTTATCGCAGGCCATGTAGCCGGCGTTGCGTACGGCTTGCTGGAGGAAATCGAGCGCGAAGCGGCCCCCTTCCGCCACCGCTCCGACGCCGGCGGTCGATTGATAAGCGGCTCGCGAGCCGACGAAGACGGAGATCACCCCCGTTGTGACGATGAGTGCCAGGGTGATGGCGACCATCAGTTCGACTATGGAAAATCCGCGGTGATTTTTCATAGCACCGTCTCAAGCGTCACATTCATCCACTGAGACACGTTTTGAGGCTTTCCGCCAAACACCGCTTCTGCAGCCGCATCGTCCCATTGCACTTTAATTACCGCCGTGACCCCGGCGGTGACGGTGGGAGTACCCGCTACGGGAATCGTCGTCACGGAAGCGGTTCCCGAGGGCAACGCCACATTGACGCGTGCAAGCCAGGAATTGCGATCGTCGAGGGCCAGTGCGGCCGGCGAACACTGAGCACCCACGCATGCTCCATGGCTCCCCGGCACGGTGTTGACCGCAACGTCGTATGCCTGTACCAGCGCTTGTTGCCGATTGGCGCGCATATTGTCGAGAATCGCATAAGCGAGCTCGGTGGCCTGACTGCGCAGGTAGGCGCTGTCGTTCGCATGCGAAGAATACAGCACCAGTTTCGCGATGCCGAGCAGTCCCATGCTCAAGATAACCAACGACACCAGGACTTCGACCAAGGTGAATCCCTGCGTGCGGGCTCTGCTGTTGGATGTTTGCATGATGGCGATGACCTGATTTTTTAAGGACAGGCGAGGGCCGTCGTGCCGTCCACCTTGAAACCGGGCTTTTGCGAAGCCGCCACTCGTCCGGCAACGGTCACTTCAACATCACGCGCGAAGCTCGCCCCACGTGTGTCACACACTTTGATCGTCAGGGATTGTGCCATTGGCACGGTTAAGGTACTGGCCATGCCACTCGAAAGAAACCTGATTCCAGTGGTCGCTGAGCCGGCGGGAGTCACCGTGTTGCTCCCTGCGAGGGCGGGAACGGCTTGTAGGACCGTGGCGCCGTTGACTGGATCCAAGTAGGAGACGATCCAGCCGCCAGCCCACGTCAAGGTGTTGTTGCACACATTGCTGCCGCTGTTCGCTGGACACACCGTAACGGCAGTATCACGCTTGACCGCTTCGCTGCGCGCGTAATTAAAGCTGTAGGCGAGGGAGTTGATTTGCGCGCTGTCACGGTCGTTGAGCACAAACGAATTGAAGGCAGGTATCGCAATCGCTGTCAGAATGGCGCCGACCGACACCGTGACCATCAGTTCGATGAGTGTAAAGCCGCCGGCTGGGGTCGTCGGTCGAGAACATGGCATTCGGTGCGTTGTTGCAATCAGGTTCATGGGCGGCATGATAGGGAGAGAAGCTTGCTCGAAACTGACGGATTCGACCAATAGCTAGAAAATTGCGACACGGTTCGCATAACCACTGTCCCTCGCAGTGAATCAGTCACGCCTGGCGCTGGATTGCGGAAATATGAGCAGCACTCGGGTGCCCATCGCATGCGCCCCGGGGCCGATGGTCAGCGACGCGTCATAAAGCCGTGCGATCTCATCGACGATCGCCAGTCCGAGGCCGCTGCCATGCCCGGGGGAGTTCGGCAACCGATAGAATCTCTGGCGTACGCGCTGACGTTCGGTCGCCGGGATGCCCAGGCCAGTATCCTCCACCGCGAGATAGGGCTTGCCGTTTTGCAATCCGGCAAACACCGTCACCGTGCCGCCCGCGGGGGTGTATTTCAATGCGTTATCGACCAGGTTGCTGAGCAGATCAT
>JALYIW010000189.1 GCA_030775625.1 Pseudomonadota bacterium
GCGATCATCATGCTCGCGGGGGCCATGGAATTGCCGCCGGACATCGAACTCTGCGAGCCGATCAAATCCAGCAAACCGCCGCGGGCGCCGTATTGGTAGATGGCATACATGGGATTGTGCGGATTGACGTTGGTATCGTTCTGCGAGAGTGCCGGGATCACCGTGCCCGTGGTGTTGGTCGTCGCCTTCGCGCCGGTACGCGTCTTCATGCCGCGCAAATGCGCGCTGTCCGAGTGATAGCGCAGGCCGAAGGTATTGTCGATGAAATTTCCCGAGGCACTCGGATTGGGTACCATGCCGCCGGGCAGACCCAGCTTGTTGTACCCGGCCACCGAGAGGAAATCGAGCTGCCCTTGGGGACCGCCGACGAGCACGTTGGAACCGGCAATGTTGCCGCCACCCGCCAAGTCGAAGCAAATGAAGGGAATCTTGCCGGCGCCCGTGGTGATGCCGCAGGCGGTTACCGCAGCCTGGATGTCCGCGGACAAACCGCTGGCGCGCGCGGCGGAAGAACCGGCGAGCAATCCCAGCAGCGAGGGCCCTACGATCGTGGCAGCGCCGGTCATGAAACCCTGCGCGACGAATTCGCGGCGTGTCCGCGGCCTCGAGTGATCCGCGTGGCGCAGCGGTTCTTTCAGGCCGAGACCCTTGGGCGGCTTGTTACTCATATATAAAGACCTCGTCGATGCTACTGCTTGCTCAATTGATCAACATGTCGGAGCTGCCGAGCGCCGCGGCGCAAGCTGCCGCCGTCACGGCCTGAACTCGCGAGAGCGTGGTACAGGCCGATGAAGTGCACAGCTTGCCGATCATGTTGCCGATTTCGGTGGTCACACTTCCCGAGGCGGGCTGAGTCGTCAGTCCGGTTCCGAGCACTCGGGCTGCGAGCGCGCCGCTGACCGCGTTGACGCCGGCTGCGTTATTGCCGGACGAACCGTACAACGAGGCGTCGATGGTCACACCCGCAAACAATTGCGAGGCGATGGCCGGCGTCGTGACTGCCGAATTGCAGTACTGAATCGCCAGCTGCGCGATGCCAACCTGGTTGGCCGAGGAGAAGCTTTCCAGGGTCGGGTCTGAGGGCAACTGCTGCTGCACGGTCAGATATGTCTGCATGACGGCCGGCGTCGTGCTCGGCACGCCGGTGAGAGCCGACAAGCTAGAGTTGATTTGCGCGAAAGTGCGCACCCCTATCGCGGCGACCGGCGGCAGGTCGCCCTGCGCGATGGGCAGCGGCTGCGGTTCCGTGGTCACATGAGTTTTCGAGCCCAGCTGATCGAAGCTCAGGAAGAACTGATCCGTCAAAGGACCGCTCTGGATGGCTATGACCGTGCCGACCCGCGACAATATCTCGCCCGTCGATGTGTAGTTGGCGGCGGTCACCGTCGTGCTCAGAGGTATGTACGCCTGGCCCACGGTCGGAATGGTGCCATTGACGCCGATGCGAATGCCCTTCACCACCACACCATCCGGCTTGACCGTCGGATCCAGCGAGATGAAGGTTGGCGATGCGAACAAATAGCTCGAGCTGTCATATTGACTGACCGTGAACATGACGTACGCCTGCGCCACCCCGGTCACTTCCGCGACGTTGAACAGCAGAAAGAAGCGTTGGCCGACGCCGGCATTGTAATTTTGCAGAATCTGCGGGCCCGTCAGTGCGCGATCGTGAATGGCGACGAACTTGATCAGTCCCTGCCACGATCGATCGCTCGAGACTTCGTTGCCCAAAACCAGCGCGAAGGTATCGTCCCAGTTGGCGATGCTGCCGCCCTTCTGAGGATCCGTGACGCCGGTGTTCAATCCGTTCACGAAGATTTGCCGGCCGTTGACCGGATCGTAAGTCAGCACCACATGCTGCAGGGACGCCTGCAGCACGCTGGCGGCCGTCGGCGTCGCCAACTGCGGCATGCCGTTGAGGTCCGAAGCCGAACTGCGCATGAGAAAGTCATAGTTCTGATTCGTCTGTCCCAGCGTGAAATTGCGCAGGGTGTCGCCGCCGGAATAACTGACCATGTAAGACTTGTCGGCGGCCACCAGGGCGGGTGCAACCCAGGCCTCGACGCTGTATTCGCCGGTAGCCTCTATCAAATCATGGATTTTTTTGCTCGACGAGGTCGAGGCTTGCCCCTTCCCGCCCGCGCCCACCGTGATACCCCAGCCGCCCGCCCACGCGACGCTGCCGGAAAGGGAGAGATCCGCCGACGGGTCGACGCCGCTGGTGTCATAGGCCACCAAGCCGGTGCCGGTTTCGAACTCATACTTGGCGATGACGTTGGCATCGAAACGCCCAGCGCCGCTCGCCACCGTGCCTTGCGACAAGCTGACGGCCTTGCTGACCACCAGGGACGGATCGACTGCGGACGTGGGCACCATACCCGCGAACGCTTGAATCGCAGCCAGCATGGTCGCCGCGTTGGCGGCGCAATTGCTCCAGCAGTTATGCATGTCCACCGCGAGCCGGCTGACGAATCGCGAGCTGCTCGGTGCGTTCAGATCGATTCGCGGGATCGCATATTGGTAGGCCTGGTTGATGTCAGTCGAGGCGAAGAACGGGGACTGCGGCGTCGGCGCATCCGGTGCGTGGCACTTGGAGCAGTATGGCCTCAAAATCGGCGTATACAGAGTTGACTGGAAATCCGCTGGATCCGCCGGGAAATTCTTGCTTTGTCCGACCGTTTGCAGCGGCGGCGCGGTCAGCTGCACTTGCGTGCCCGTACCGCCCACGGAGGCACCGGCCCAGTTGCTGATCCAGGTGGTCAAGATCTCGCCGCAAGCGTTCGGGTCGGCCAACCAACAATTATGGCCGCCGCTCACCTTGGTGACGATCAGAGATGTCGAAGGCTGCTGGAGGTTGACGACCGTGTTGGCCTGCGCATAAGCGAGGTTCACATCGTCGCTGCGCGCGAAGTTGGGCATTTGCGCCGGCGAAGTTGCGTTGTGGCACTGGCCGCAGCGGTTCTGGACGCGGATATTGCTCCAAAAATTGACGGAAAAGGCCTGCACATCCGCCGTCGCAGGTGCCGGACCCGTGTAGGCATTGGCCGAGCTCGTGGGAGCCTGGGTAGGAGTCTTAGTGGTCGGTGCGCCGCCCCCACCGCATGCGACGAGGGCAGTAGCCGCCAGAACGAACAAGGTAGCGAGGCGCGTGCCGGCCATGAGTTTGCGCTTCACGGTTACATCCCTGCCGTGCAGTAGACGGCTGCATCGGCAAATACCTGCCGCAGCGAGTAATTATTCGATTTGAATGAATTGGCCATCGTGGCAACCTGAGTACGGTCGGCCGCATTGCTCGGCGCGCGGAAACACACGTATTTGAATACACGCGACACCTGGCAATTCGCGAAGGCCGCGCTGCCCTCGAGCTCCTGACCCAGGGATTTGGCGCCCGCGCCCGAGCCGGTTTGATTCGGATCCCAGCCCAGCAGCGAGTTCACACCCGCGCGCCAATGGTTATCCCAATGATCGTCGGGCGTCACATAGCCTTGCGGAAAATTAGTGTAGTTGATGAAGTATTTCGGTTGCACTTGTCCGGCGGTGTAAACGATCTGCCCGGCGGTGCCGTTCGGATCGGAGGCGACGTTGTAATTGTAGTTGTAATAGGCAAAGGCCTGCGCCATTGGGTCCATGCCGCTGTGGCACTCGATGCAGTTATTCAAGAAAAGGCTGCTGTCGCCGCCCGGGCTGCGCGTCACGTCCTGGCGGATGCGATCCGGCGGTCGCGTGGTGTCAGGGATGGTTTGCAGATCGGCGCACAGATGATTCATCATCGTGAAGCGGAACATTCTGCGGTTCGTGCCGTCCATGAAAAAAGCCAGGGCGGCCGCGCGGGTTGTCAGGACGCCGGCGGTGGCCGCCGCCGGGATACCGGTCAGCGATGACTGCGTCGTTTGCTGTAAATGCACCGAAAGGTCCGCGCCGCTGTCGTCGAGGGCCTGGTACATGCTGTTGTTCGATGTCGAGTACGCCGGCGCACCGGAAGCGGAGTCGGCGATATACAAGATGTCGGCGCTGAGCAAAGTGTTGAAAGGCACATCGTCGCGCACCATGCCGATGACCGTGGCGGTGTAATCGTTGAGCGGCGCGAACACCGTTTGCTCACGATTGGTCCAAGGCGTGGCCATGTTGCGAATGGTGTTGTTATAAAACGCCGGGTCCTGGGTGGCCAACAAGGCGGCCTGGGCCGCAGACATGCTGGTCATGCTGTTGAGAACGCTGTCGGATGCCGGCACACCGGCGATACGATCGTACATGCGCTTCGCTTGATCCTTGCTGACGGCCAAAGCGTTAGTGCTGAGCAGCACCATTGCGCCGGCGCAAACGCTGGCGCGAATCGCGAGGCGAATGGCCGCCGATGCCGCCGCGCTTCGGCGCGCTTCGCACATCTTTGCTACTGCCATCCCATTGTTCATATGCATATCCACTCTTGAGTCGCGATGTCGGCGTGGCGCAAATATACGCATGCGATATACCTTCGAGTAATGTCTCATCCAGCCGACGTCGGCTTTTCGCGACATATCGACGATGACCTTCCCACCTATATCCTGGGGCGCAATTTGCAGAGTTCTGCAGCGAGGCGCACAGAGAAACGGATGCAGCGAAGTTCTTCTGTGAGTGCGTTAACAGAATGCGCACACACACGGAACCAATGTGCCGTTGTGAGACCGGATACGTTCGATGACGGCTCGAAGATATGCACACTGCTCGCCGAACCGATGATTGGACGAAGGTATCCGCAATTATGAAAAGATTTCCCACACGTGAACTTCGTCACGGTTCCATGGCGCTTGCGGCGCTGCTGTTGCCCGCGATGTTGGTGGGCGGTTGCTCGAGCGGCGTCAGCGGACACGCTCCGGGACTCGCCGGTGTGCAGACGCAAGACCCCGGCACCCTCAACTTTCCGCTGGCATATGTGAAGCGCCCCCCCCCGGCATCGACCAGCGGCGCCGACATCGACGCGCGCGACCTCATCACGTCCACGACCGGCGGTGATCTTTATATCCGCGAGCAGGCGAGCTCCGGTTCCGCCGAGACCAACCTCACCAAGTCGATCACCACCGGCGCGGGGGATGTTCGCGACCTCGACGTATCCCCCGATGGCAAGAAACTGGTGTTCTCGCTGCGCCTGCCCTTGAACCCGAACAAGCCGAACACGGATGTTACTCAGCCCACCTGGAAGATATATCAGTACGACGCGACAGCGAAAACGGTGACGCAGCTCACCAATGACAATACGACCAGGGGTCACGACGTGGGTGCCCACTACCTCCCCGACGGACGCATCGTGTTTTCATCGACCCGACAGTCCGGCACTCAGGCCATTCTGATCGACGAAGGTCGCCCGCAGTATCCGGCCCAAACCGACAATCGCAAACAGCCGATCTTCTTGCTGCACGTGATGAATGCCGACGGCACCGCCATCCATCAGATCAGTTTCAACACCAATCACGATTTCGCGCCTTCGGTATTGGCCAACGGCCAGATCGTGTTTTCGCGGTATGAATCCATCAACGGCGATCAGATCAGTTTGTATCGCACCAACCCAGACGGAACCGGCTTGGAGCTGTACTACGGTGAGAATAGTCATGCCACCGGCGCCAACATTGCCGGCACCGGCACCAATATGATTCAGTTCTCGAATGCACGGCAGCGGGCGGACGGCAAATTGATCGCCATCGCGCGGCCGTTCTTGGGCACCCAGCTCGGCGGCGACATCATTCAAATCGATGCCCAGAGGTATGTGGAAATCTCGCAGCCTGCGACGCCGAACGGCGGCGCCGGGCCGGGGCAATCGAGCGCCACCACCCTGGGGGTCACCACCGATGCGAATAAGCCTTCCCTGGGCGGCAGGTTTGCATCGGCGTACCCCTTGTATGACGGCACCAATAGAATGCTCGTCAGCTGGGCGCCGTGCCTGGTGTTGGATTCTTCGGTCAGCCCGGCCACCACCAAGGTGTGCACCAATAGCAACACCAGCGGCACGAATGTGCAACTGGCTGCGCCGCAATACACCATCTGGATTTACGACGCGAACGCCGGCACTTTGAGCCCCATTCTCAGCGCCGAGACGAATACCGTCATCGTCGAGCCTGTCATCATGCAGGCTCGCACTCCGCTACCCACCTTTATTCCGGATTTCGTGCCCACCGGGGCGGCTGCCACCCTTGCCAACAACACCCACGGCGGCCTGGGTCTTCTGGTCATCCGCAGCGTCTACGATTTCGACGGCCTGGACAAAGTGTTCGCTGAAACCGCAGGCGCGATTGCCAACATTGCCGCCCTGGCCGACCCCAAGGTTGCCACCGCCGCGCAACGGCCCGCGCGTTTCGTGCGAATTGAAAAGGCCGTGGAAATACCCGACAAGACCGTGCGCAAGATCAATGCCTCGGCTTTTGGGCCCGCAGGGCTCGGAATGCGAGAAATCCTCGCCTACGCCCCGGTGGAACCGGACGGCTCGGTGAAGATCGAACTGCCGGCAAATGTTCCTTTCACCATCGACATTCTCGACAAGGATGCCCACAGGGTCGGCGCTCGCCACACCAGTTGGCTGCAATTGCTGCCGGGTGAGACCAAAACCTGCAACGGCTGCCACACCGCAGGCAGCATCAGCACCCCTTCGCATGGCCGTGCCGGATTGACCGCGTCCATCAACGCCGGCGCGCCGGCCGCAGGCGGCGCCTTTCCCCATACCGTGGCATCATTGCCCGCGGCCAATGCCGGCGATACCATGGCTGAGACGCGGGCATGGAATACCTGCCAAAGCGGTGCGGCCACTCCTTGCTCCCAGATACCAAGCGCCGATGTGCTATATGTCGATGTTTGGACCGACCCGGCCGCGGCGGGTCGCGCAGCGGATCCGAGCTTCTCCTATTTGTATTCGTCTCTGTCGACGCCGCAGCCGATCAACGCCCATTGCGGCATCTGGGACCCTTTGTGCCGCAGTACCATTCACTATCCGCTGCACATTCAACCTTTGTGGAAATTCGCCCGGCAGACCTTCGCGATCGACGGTGTCACGGTGCTCGCCGATCACACCTGTGTGCTCTGCCACAACCCGGTGAATGCGGCAAATACCGTTCAAGTACCCGCCGGTCAGCTGGATTTGACCGACAGCGGCTCTACCGTGGACACGACCGTGGTGACCTCGTACGAAGAACTGTTGTTTGCACATAACCAACAGACGCTTAATATGGGGGTGTTGCAGGACCTGTTGGTATCGGCGCCCGGGCCGCCGGACCCCGTGACGGGTTTGCCTACGACCATCATGGTACCGGTGTCGCTGGCCCCACCGATGACGGCGGGCAGCGCAAGCGGCTCGGAAGCGAATTTTTTGGGTAAATTCGACGGCAGTGATCATGGCACCACCGTCGACCATACCGGCTTTTTAACGACGGCGGAGTTGCGATTGATCGCAGAGTGGCTGGATATTGGCGCGCAGTATTACAACGACCCGTTCGTCGCACCGGTTGCGAATTGAGCTGATGCGACGCCTGCTCACGCTATTACTGCTGGTGCAGGCGTTCAATGTCAGTCTGGTCCATGCGAAGCAACCGCCGCTCGAAGTCATCGTGTCGGAGCCGTATCTGGAAATGCACAGCGGCCCGGGCCGCGGCTTTCCGGTGGTCTATGTGGTTGGCCGCGACGAAGTGGTCACCGTCCTCTATAGCCGCACCGAGTGGTTTAAGGTCCGTGCACCGCGCGGCCAGGAAGGCTGGGCGCGCCGTTCCGAATTGTCTCTTACCAAACTGGCGTCCGGAGTACCGGCGCCCATCGCGCCATATCCGCAATTCACGACTCATCGTTGGGAAATCGGTGCGGGCTATGGGGTTTTCAACCATCAGAACCTGGTCACCGCCTGGGCCGATTTTGGACTCACCGACAGTCTCGACGTGGAATTCGTCGTACAGCAGGCACTCGGCACGCTCGACAACCGATATATCACCAGCTTGGGACTTCGTCATACATTCATACCCGAATGGCGCCGGTTCTCGCCCACCGCGGGCATCGGTGCGGCATACCAATACATCGACGACAAGGTTCCGCCCCTGCCGCTGCAGACCGAGAACTCGATGGCCTATATCTCGCTCGGAGCGCGCGGCTTCATTACCCGGCGATTCATGTGGCGTGCGGACTGGCGCAAGTACGTCGTCTTCACCAATCAAAATCAGAATGAGGAACCGCAAGAATGGAAACTCGGCTTAGCAGTGTTCTTCTAGCGGCAGCGCTGCTGTCCGGCTGCGGCTGGTTCCATCGCGGCGAGAAGGGTCCGACCCAGATCGTTGCCGAGGAGTCCCAGGCGGAGCCCTCGATCATCGAGCCGCAGGTCAATCGCCGCGCGGTCAAAACTCCGAAGATCAAGGCCAAGGACTTTGAGCTCGGCGGCTACTTTGGCGCGCTCAGCATCCAGGATTTCGGCACCAACCCGCTTTACGGGGTGCGTGCCGCATACCACGTGTCGGAAGACATCTTCCTGGAAGGCTTCCTCGCCCGCTCGAAGGCCGGCACCACCAGCCTCGAAGATGTGTTGCCCACTGTCACTGTCGTCAGCGACTCTGGGAGACACTTCACGTACTACGATTTGGACGTGGGCTACAACGTGCTCCCGGGGGAGATTTTTCTCGGCCGTGGGCGGGCGTTCAATTCCGCTCTGTATGTCACCGTCGGCATGGGCGCCGTGAAATTTGCCGACAAGGACCAATTTGCACTGAATTTTGGAGTCGGCGAGCGGTTATTGATTACAGATTGGCTCGCCATGCACTTAGATGTGAGAGATCACGTGTTCGAAACAGACTTGACCGGTAGAACCAAGAATGTTCACAACATCGAGGCTACTCTCGGCTTGACCGTTTTCTATTGATCGAGAGGACAGATCAATGCAAGTTTCCACATTGACGATGTTGAAGCGCTGGTCGATGGCCGCCATCATCGTCACGTCAAGCGCCTTGGCGGCGGGCGGGGACCAAGGCGGACCCGCGCCCGCGTTCACGCTCACGGCGCTGACAGGTCAGCAGTCGGCCTTGAGCCAATACAAGGGCCAGGTAATCTTGGTGAATTTCTGGGCGACGTGGTGCGGGCCATGTCAGCAGGAAATGCCGCTGTTGGACCAGATGTATAAAAAATACAAACCTGCGGGCTTTACTCTCATTGGGGTCAGCGTCGACAAAGAAGCCGCTGTGGTTCAAGAGCTGATGGCGCGCAAGCCGGTCAGTTTCCCGGTGCTGCTCGACCCCGCGAACCAGGTGAGCAGGGCATACCACGTCGATGAAATGCCAAGTTCGGTCATCATCGATCGCAAGGGAGAAATTCGCTATATACATCGCGGCTACAAGCCCGGCGATGAGAACGAATATCAGGATCGCATCCGTCAGTTGATTCGCGAGTAAGCATGCGAACCACTGTCAAAGTAGCGGTGATCGGCATGGTCTTTTTACTCGGAGCATGCAGCGGCATCCAACCCTGGGTGAAACCCTACGAGCGTGCCCGGCTGGCGGATCCCATCATGTCCTGGGATCGAGATGCCATCTCCGGCGCGTATATCGATCATATTTATGAGTCACGCGAAGGATCGCGCGGCGCCACCGGGACAGCCGGCGGCGGATGCGGCTGTAACTGACGCGGCCCTACTATGAGCGCTTCCGCCCACCGCTGGACCCGCCTTGCCGCCCTGGCAATCGTTTTGCTGGCGCGCGCGGCCGTACCCGCGGTGCTGCCCGATGACCGCGCGGATATTTTCTACAGCCAGTACAAGGGCGGCGGCATGAACATCACCGGCGAGTCGGTGCTGGTGCGCAAGAAGTTCTCCGAGCAATTTGCCGTGCAAGCCAACTATTTCGTCGACAAGGTGAGCGGCGCATCGGTCGACGTATTGAGCCAAGCCAGCGTCATCAAGGATGAAAGAAAGCAGAAAAGCATCTCACTCGACTACATTCACGACAAGACCCAGTACAACTTGTCTTATATGAACAGCGCCGAGCGCGATTACATTTCCAGTACCACGCATTTCTCGCTGAGTCAGGATATGTTCGGCGATTTGACCACCGTCAGTCTCGGATTTACGGACAGCAGGAATAAAATAGGCAAAAACGAGGGCAGTTCGTTCCAACCCGTCGTTGCGTGGCTGGGGCATGCGCAGAGCCGCGGCTACGAAGGCGGCCTGTCACAGATCATCACCAAGAATCTGATCGCCGGCCTCACCTTGGAAGTCATCACCGACCAGGGGCTATTGAGCAATCCCTACCGTTACATCCGCTACCTTGATCCGACGGTGAATCTTGGATACACGGCAGTACAAAAACAGGTCTATCCGAACACTCACACCAGCACGGCGGTGGAAACACGGGCAAAGTATTATTTGCCGTTTCGCGCCGCGGCATCAGTGTCGTACCGATACTTCAGCGACACCTGGGGGATTCGCGCGCACACCATCGAGTTGGGGTATGCCCAGCCGATTTCGACTGCCTGGATCATCGAGGGACGGCTGCGCCATTACAGCCAGAACAGCGCGAGCTTCTATAGCGATATATTCCCTTACGCCAACGCGCAAAACTTCGAGAGCCGCGACCAAAACCTGGCGGCCTTAACCAGCAATACCCTCGGTGCGAAGCTGACTTGGGCATTCAAGCCTGAGGGCTTCTTGGTGTTCAAGCGAGCCACCGCAACGCTTGACATCAGCCGTATCCAATTCAAATACAGCGACTTCCGCGACATCCGCGACTACGGCATCAGCAACGGCTTTGCCGCGGGTACCGAGCCCTTGTATCAATTCAATGCCATGGTGTATCAGGCCTACGTGTCGCTGTTCTTCTGATCCGAGCCGGCCAATTGGCGCCACCACAACAGCAGCATGGGCGACATGGCCGCGGTGATGGCAATCGTATCGGCCACCCAATCCCAAAAATCCTCATCTCGGTGGACAAACGGCAACCCCTGGACGACCTCGATCAGGGCGCCAACCCCGGACAACGACGCGGCGATGATCCACAGCCTTGTTTTGGGAAACGCGGCCAGCGCGAGACCGGTCAGGCCGTAAAAAGCGATGAAGTGCAGGGCCTTGTCCCAGGGGATCAATCGCGCGGCTTCCGTTACGGGCATCACGGCGCTGTAGAAAGTGAAAATCAGCGCCGCAAAGAACGCGACCCTCGCCAAGCGAATCAGCAACGATATACTGGCCACGGTATTCCCAAAAGCCGGAGCATAGCAAATCGACCAGGCGCCGAATTTTTTGCGGTGACTCCGCCGCAATTTTTCGGCATATTGAGCCTATGAACCTGACGCGCCGCTCGATATTGAAGAATCTGGGGATTGCAACTGCTGCCGGCCTCACGGCCGCGGTACCTGCCCGGCGGGCGCGTGCCGAGGTGGCAACCCCGCATCTGGATTTAAAGGACCCTGCCGCGGTGGCGTTGGGTTACGTCGAGCACGTATCTCAAGTGGACCTGAAGAAATACCCGGACTACGTCAAGGACTCGCGCTGCGAGAATTGTCTGCAATTGCAGGGAAATGCCGGCGACAACTACCGCCCTTGCAAGCTCTTCCCGGGCAAATTGGTAGCGGTTAGCGGTTGGTGCACTGGCTGGACGCCGGAGATGTAGGCGTCGCGCACACGCACGCCCGCCGCAGGAAAATCGATGAAAAAACCGTCGATCTCGCGCTCCAGAAATCGGCGAATTTCCGCATCGAGGTTGCCGTGCGCGGTGGCCTGGGTCGAGCTTTTCAAGTCATCGGGAAGAAACTGATTCTCGGCGCGAAAGGTCCACACATGCACCTGCAAATTCACCGCATGCGCCGCGCGCACGGCATCAGGCGTTGCAATTGCTTTTGCGATCCCGATTCCGTCGGCATAGCTTGCAATGGCCGACAGATCCCCTGGTTCATGTTCCAGCAACTGGATGAGAGGCAGGCGGGTCATGGAGCGCAATTGACGCAGATTTCGCGGCTCGAACGACTGGATGAACACCGGCGAGCCTTCGCCCGCGTACTGGAAACGCTCCAGCGTATCGAGTACCTGACGTTCAAGCGGCAAGCCAATGCCGGCAAAATACGCCGGGTGCTTGGTCTCCGGGTAGACGCCCACACGCGCCGCCCCGACCCTCTGCCGGTTGGCATCGGTGATCAACTGCAGGATGTCCTCGAACGTAGGAATCTGGCATTTCCCGTCGTAGGCGCGATTTTGCGGCCGCAACTCCGGTAGCCGCTCCCGCGCGCGCAGGGTCTTGATCTCCGCAATCGTGAAATCTTCACTGAACCAGCCGGTCAGCGTTTCGCCGTCGATGATCTGAGTGCGGCGCCGCGCTGCAAACTCCGGATGCTGCCCGACGTCGGTCGTGCCGCCAATTTCATTCTCGTGGCGCGCAATGAGCACGCCGTCGCGTGTCATCACCAAATCCGGTTCTATGTAGTCCGCGCCCTGCTCAATCGCCAGTCGATAAGATTCCAGCGTATGTTCCGGGCGCTCACCGCTGGCTCCGCGGTGCGCAATGACGATGATATTTCGCAAGGGACACCTTTTTGAATGATGCCCGCAAGTTTAGCGCACACGCGCCCGTCCGAGGCCCCGCCGAGCCTCGGACGGACGGTAAGTCCCGCGCCTAGGGCGGCGGCGTCAGAACCGAAAAAATCGGTTCGTGCGCCGACATCAGTGCATTGGTCCCAGGCACCCACAGCGATCGCTGCCCCTCAGCGATGTCGCCCCTATCGGCAAGCAACGACGTCGGTTGAGCGGCAAAGGCGACACCGATGGCGAACACGGCGGCGGCAGTCACCATCACTTTTCGACGGTACATAACTCATGACTCCTTACAGTTAATAAACCGGATAGCGATACGTGATAGGGATACGGGCGCTGGGTCGATGGGGCGTCCATCAAGCCGCTAGCGGCGGATGGCTCGGCGGCGTATCCAGCGCGGCCAGCAGCGGCGGGTGCGACGGCGGGGTGTCCAGCGCGGCCAGCAGCGGCGGGTGCGACGGCGGGGTGTCCAGCG
>JALYIW010000190.1 GCA_030775625.1 Pseudomonadota bacterium
TTACGCACCTGCTTCACGGCGTCAAGACCGCCTTGAATGTCATAGGTGGCGACACTGACCCCGGCGGGGGCGAGTTCAAGCTTGGGATCTCGCGCAAGCTATCCGCGGATACTGCCATGGACGGCAGGATCAAGAGCGGGCCGAAAAGGCAGGCCAACATGGCCTTGGTTGAGAGCGACATATTTTCCTCCTTTTCGTCAAAGTGTGTGTCGCCGCAACCGCGCGGCGTTCGCACCGAG
The DNA here is from genome assembly GCA_030775625.1 of Pseudomonadota bacterium. Lineage (GTDB taxonomy): Bacteria > Pseudomonadota > Gammaproteobacteria > Steroidobacterales > Steroidobacteraceae > Bog-1198. The sequence continues at coordinate 240 of JALYIW010000190.1, forward strand.
AGTAGGGGGGTGCCTCAGGATTTCAAGAGTCTAGAGAAGGATGCCGGTGGCGCGCGAGCTGACGCCACGCCAGTCATCTAGCCCCAATTGACAATGAACCGGATCGTGAATGCCGGCATGTTTAGGTGGGTGCGATCGAGTGGCTGCGCTAACTTCTTGGAATTCATTCCTTGACCATTCGGGAGACCATCGTCGCCTATGGTCGATCCCGGTTTGCAGCCGTGATGAGCGTGAGGCCGAGCGCGGTCGCCGGAACAGCGAGATTCGGGGCGGTCTGCACCAACCCTGTTAGCGCGGGATCCGGCATCAACAGGCACAGCACTGCAGCCGCCCCGGCCCACAAACTGAGGTGCCAGCCAATTGCATTGTTTTTACGCATGGTTGTGTCACTCCTTCATCGCAAGCGCGCCACGCAACGTTCCCGTGAGGCCATAAAATTAGGTAATTTATTCCTTCATTTCAAGGGGGAATATGGATCGCCGCTAGGGCACGCTCACCCCCTTGAAAGCCGCGAGGCGCCCTCTATATGTGCCTCGTCTGAGGTTTAACTCTATTTACTAGGAGGTAACGATCATGAGTGTTCGAGATCTGGTGCCCTGGGTCAAGGGCGACCGTGAGCGTACTTCTGCTCAATCAGGGTCGTTGGGCTCGGTGGTGAATTTGCATCGGGAAATGAATCGACTGTTCGATGATATGTTCAGGGGCTTTGACGCCACGGGGTTCTTCGGCGCTCGAGGCAACTGGCCGAGCACGGATGTCGAAGAGACTGATAAGGAATATCGGATCACCGCCGAGCTGCCCGGCCTTGAGGAGCGCGACGTGGAAGTTCTCCTTCAGGACGGCGTCCTGACCGTACGGGGTGAGAAGAAGTCGGAGTCCGAGAACCGCAATCGAACCTATACCGAGCGGTTCTACGGGCGCTTCGAGCGCCAGATACCGCTGGCGCTGGATGTCGACGATAGTGCGGTGAGTGCGACGTTTAGAAACGGCGTCCTCATGGTGACGGTTCCCAAGAGCGCGCGGGCAGTCGAACGCTCTAAGCGGATACCGATCAATAGTGCGGAGAAGAAGCACTAAATGGCGGGGAGGTCTGCGAGGCCGCTCCCGGGCGAGTGGCTCCTCGTCGACTCGGGGATTGGCGCGATTCTATAGGTGAAGGGAGAGAGACGGGCAAGCGCCCGTCTCTCTCAAGCGATTACATCTCCATGCCCGGCGGTGCGGCATGCGAGTGCGACTCCTCCTTCGGCGCCTCCGTGATGGAAGCCTCCGTCGTCAAGAACAATCCGGCCACCGAGGCCGCGTTCTGCAGGGCCAGACGCGTCACCTTGGTCGGATCGAGAATGCCCATCTCGATCATGTCGCCATACTCGCCCGATGCGGCGTTGTAGCCGAAGGTGCCCTTGCCTTCGCGGACGCGGTTTAGGATCACTGCGGCATCCTCACCGGCGTTGGTCACGATCTGGCGCAGCGGCTCTTCGATCGCACGTGCCAGGATCTTGATGCCCATCGCCTGATCTTCATTGGCGCCGGTCAATGCGCTCACGGCCTTCAGCGCGCGCACGAGCGCGACACCCCCGCCGGGAACTACGCCTTCCTCTACCGCCGCGCGAGTCGCGTGCAGCGCATCTTCGACGCGTGCCTTTTTCTCCTTCATCTCCATCTCGGTCGCTGCACCCACTTTGATCAGTGCGACGCCACCGGAGAGCTTGGCGACCCGCTCCTGCAGCTTTTCCTTGTCGTAATCGGAGGTCGTCTCCTCGATCTGCTGGCGAATGCTCTCGACGCGCGCCTTGATGTCCTTCTGCTCGCCGGCGCCATCGATGATGGTGGTGTTTTCCTTCTCCACCAGCACCTTCTTGGCCTCGCCTAGATCATTGAGCGTCGCTTTTTCCAACGACAGGCCGACTTCATCCGAGATCACGGTGCCGCCGGTCAGAATTGCGATGTCCTGCAGCAGCGCCTTGCGGCGATCGCCAAAGCCCGGCGCCTTGACGGCGGCGACCTTGACGATACCGCGCATGGTGTTGACCACCACGGTGGCGAGGGCTTCGCCTTCGACATCTTCGGCGATGATCAACAGCTGCCGTCCGGCCTTCGCGATGGCTTCGAGTAGCGGCAACAGCTCGCGAATGTTGGAGATTTTCTTGTCGACCAACAATATCAGCGGTTTCTCGAGTTCCGCACTTTGGCTCGTCTGATTGTTGATGAAATACGGCGACAGATAACCGCGGTCGAACTGCATGCCCTCAACCACTTCGAGTTCATTTTCGAGGCCCGAACCTTCCTCCACCGTAATCACGCCTTCCTTGCCGACCTTGGCCATCGCATCGGCGATGGTCTTGCCAATGCTCTCATCGGCATTGGCGGACACGGTACCCACTTGCGCTATCGCCTTCGGGTCTTTGCACGGCTTTGACAGCCGTTTGAGTTCCTCAGTGGCTGTGGCGACGGCTTGATCGATCCCGCGCTTTAAGTCCATCGGATTGATGCCGGCCGCCACTGCTTTCAGTCCTTCGCGGATGATCGCTTGCGCCAGAACGGTGGCCGTGGTGGTGCCGTCGCCCGCCTCGTCAGAGGTGTTGGACGCCACCTCCTTCACCATCTGTGCGCCCATATTTTCGAACTTGTCTTTGAGCTCGATTTCCTTCGCGACCGATACGCCGTCTTTGGTGACGGTGGGTGCGCCGAAACTTTTATCGAGGATGGCGTTTCGCCCCTTCGGGCCCAATGTCGCCTTCACGGCGTTCGCCAGAATATTCACACCCTTGAACATGCGTTGCCGCGCCTCGTCGGCAAACACGACTTCTTTTGCAGCCATTTCCTAATTCTCCAAATAGATAATGGTTAGTGTTGAAACATTGTGAGTTCAGCCGACGACGCCCATGACGTCCTCTTCCCGCATCACCACCAGCTCCTCGCCGTTCACTTTGACCTCGGTGCCGCTGTACTTGCCGAAGAGAATTTTGTCGCCGACCTTCAAATCGAGCGGGCGGACCTCGCCGCTCTCCAGAATTTTGCCTTTGCCGACTGCGATCACTTTGCCGAACACCGGCTTCTCGGTCGCGGTATCGGGAATAACAATGCCGCCGGGGGATTTGCGCTCCTCGACCTCGCGCTTGACGACCAGACGGTCGTGTAGGGGACGAATATTCATGGTGGACCTCCTTTTGAAATTCGCCGAGTGCGCGCCATATTTAGCACTCGGCATGCGCGAGTGCTAATCTTATTTACGGCGAAAAAATCTGCAATAGCCTGGTGCAAGCTTGAAATATATTTCATGTAGAAACAATAGGTTACGCGAATTGATCTGCGGGTAAGGTATGGGTTGGCATCAATTTGTCGGCACGACTTTACTGCTGTACGGGCTGATCAGTCCGGTCGGCGCGGTGCCCATCTATTCTCGTTTAGTGCAAGACCTCCGCCGATCGCACGCATCGGATACTCCTGATCGCTTCCCTCGCCGTGGGGGGTCTCCTGATTGTCGCCGCCTTGTGGGGCGAGCCGATTTTGGCTTTCTTCAATGTGGGGCTCGATGACTTCCGCATTGCCGGCGGCCTGCTCGCCGTAGTCATCGCGTTTGAAATGTTCCAAGCCCACTACGGTGGGTTCTTGCAAACTCTGGAGGAGCGGGCCGAGGCAGATGCCGACCTGCATGCGATCGCGATCACGCCGCTCGCTTTTCCACTGCTCGTGGGACCTGCGGAGATGAGCGTCATGATCACCTCTCCAACGATGCGCCTGCGCTTTGGGCCAAAGGGCTATTGGTGGCTTCCGCCGCCTTGACCACCGCGCTCACCGCTTTAACGCTTTATCTGGCCAAACCTCTAGGACGTGTTCTCGGCACGACCGGCATCAATGTCGTGATCCGGATCATGGCGCTCATCGTCGCCTCGGTGGCCATCGACTTCATCTTAAGCGGTCTTAAAAATCAGTTTCCCTGTCTTAAGTAAAAAAAAGCTGCTGCGCCGCCACCCTGCCCGGCGTTGAGTCTCGCGCGCTGAAAATCGGCCGCCAC
>JALYIW010000191.1 GCA_030775625.1 Pseudomonadota bacterium
GGCGAGATCTCTTTCCAGCCGCGCGAGGCGACGATCCTTTTCGGTTTCGTGCAACGTGACAGTCACCGGTTGCAAGGCGCGCCGCTGAGCCGGCCGGTGCATTTCATCTTCAAATAAAATGAGATAACAATGATGCGCACTGGAAGGGTTTAGGGGAATGATGCGTATAGTCAGGTTCGTCCGCTCATCGACCCTCAACCCCTCCCGCAGGGTGACCGTCCCGCTCTCGCGGGCCTCGGCAATGGCCGGGGAGAGTTCCACCAGCAGTTCAGGGCGTACAACCCGGTGCAAATTCAAGCTCGGCGCACCACTGGCATGTTCTATATAGGGCCCAGTCTCGCCGCGAAACTGCAGAATGTTCAGTTGCTCATCGACGAGCAGGCTTGCCGGTGCGTACAGTCCCAATAACACCCGGTCCGCCTCGCGTTGTGCAGAGTCGATCTCCGAAGAGTGCGCTTCGTTGATTGCGGGCGAATCGCCGGGACTGCCTGGGGAAAGCTCGCGCAGCTGATCAAGTTCCAATCCGGCGCGCACCGTCGTTCTCCGCGAATAGATCCGTTCCTGTTTGTCGATGACCTCAAATAAATCTGCGGTGGAGCCAATGCCTTCAGAATGGCCCAACACTAAAAACCCTTGTGGTCGCAACGAATAATGAAACATTTGCATGACGCGGCGCTGTGCGGTGGAGTCCAAATAAATGAACAAGTTACGGCAACTGACGAGATCGATGCGGGAGAATGCCGGATCGCGCGTCACGTCGTGGCGAGCGAAAATGCACATGTCCCGAATGATCTTCGCAATGCGATACTGGCCGTCGTGCTTGTGAAAAAACCGGCGGAGCCGTTCCTCCGATACCTCTTCGGTGATGTTCTCGAGATAGGTGCCGCCGCGCGCTTTTTCAATTGCGGTCTCGCTGACGTCGGTACCAAAGAGCTGAATACTCGAGGGTCTATATCGATCGCCTAAGTGCTCGAGCAGGGCAATGGCGAGGGAATACACTTCCTCGCCCGTGGCGCACCCCGGGACCCACAGGCGGATCGGGTTTTTAGCCGAGCGATTGTCACTTAGCAGGGGAAAAACGCACGAACTCAGGGCCTCGAACGACTGCGGATAACGGAAAAAGCTGGTCACGCGAATGAGAAAATCTCGATAAAGCGCCCCCGCTTCGGCGGGTTCCTCTTCCAGTATCTTCAAATATTCGGACAGCGCCTCGATCTTGCGCACCGCCATGCGTCGTCCCAGCCGCCGCAGCAAGGTGCTGCGCTTGTAGGCCGCGAAGTCCACTCCGTGGAGGCTACGCAGGCGGCGAAAGATGCGCCGGAATTCCTTCTCGGCGTCTGCCGCCGAATCGAACTCGAGCTCCGGCACCGCCCCGGGGGCGTCGCGAAGGTACGGATGCGTGCCTAAGCGCGTCAACTCTTGCGCAACCCCACTGGGGCGCAACACGAAATCCACGCAGCCTGTCTCGATGGCGCTTCTCGGCATCGAGGGAACACGCGCCGAGTCAGGCTGTTGCGCGAAGGTGATCCCCCCGGCATGCTTGATCGACCGGATGCCCAATGATCCATCCGAATCCCCTCCCGACAGCACGACACCGATGGCGGCATCGCCGCGCGCTTCGGCGAGACTCGCGAAAAATACATCCACCGGATGATGTGGGTTCTCGGCAGAACGGGGGGTAAGTTGAAATTGATCCTCGTTGAGCGTCAGTGCCGTATTGGGCGGGATGACATAGACGTGATTGGCCTTTACAAAGGAACCATCCTCGATTTGCACGACTGGCATGGCGGTATGCTTTGCCAGCAACTCAGGCAACAGGCTCTTACGTTCGCGATCGAGATGCTGGATAACCACGAACGCCGCATTGCTCCTGGGTGGCATAGATGCCAAAAGCTCAGAAACGGCTTCGAGGCCGCCGGCGGAGGCACCAATCGCGACAATGGGGAAGGCCAATGTTCTAGTCCCGGAGTAGGCCAGCTTGGTCTGCCTAGTATATTCTTATTAGAGAATTCGCGGGTTATCTTCACCGCTCAGTTATCAAGCGCCCGGCGGCGTGGCAGCACTGTCTTGGAGAGACTTCGCAGGCTGTGATGTTTTATCACTCGCCTCGTCGCGTTCAGAAGATGCCGAACAGCGATCCCGCGACACCATCGTAGAAGTTTTGCACCACCGGACTATAGCGAGCTCACGCTCCTCGTAACGAATCGCAGCTTCGGAACAAAACGAAGCTTTACGCAAACCACTGCGGGGAGCCGGCGTCATGGTCGAAACTCTAGACCTGCGCGAAAGTAGCTGCAGCACTCGCAGGCCGCGAAATCGTGTAGGCCGTTTCCGACGTGGCACGGCACCGCTAATCTACGATAGACGCTCAGCAAAGGTCGGCTATAGTGAGAAATATGGATATCATCGAAGCGGACCAAGGGGGTTATCCGCGCCCGCAATTGCGCCGCAAATGCTGGACGTCCTTAAACGGAACATGGCGCTTCACCTATGACGACGAACTGCGGTGGCGAATTCCCGCCGATGTAGCGGCATGGCCTCAAGAGATCGAAGTCCCGTTCGCTCCGGAGAGCAAAAAAAGTGGTATCCATGACACGGCGTTTCATCGGGCATGTTGGTACCAACGAGATTTTACCTGCGACCCGGCTGCATTGAGGGAATCCGGCCGACCGATCGAGCGCACGCTATTGCATTTTGGCGCCGTCGACTATCAGGCCCGAGTTTGGGTGAATGATGAGTTCGTGGCGGAGCATGAAGGCGGACACACGCCGTTTTGCGCAGATATTACCTATGCGTTACGCCACGGCGGCATGCAGCGAGTCACAGTGCGTGTGGTGGACGACCCTTTCGATCTGGAGAAGCCTCGCGGCAAGCAGGACTGGCGGCTTCACCCGCATGCCATTTGGTATACGCGGACCACCGGCATCTGGCAGAGCGTATGGTTGGAGCGCGTTGCCGAGGACCACTTGATATCGCTGCGTTGGACGCCCAATCTCGAGCGCTGGGAGATTGCACTACACGCGCTCACTGCGGGTTCGATTTCCGATGAATTGCGCCTGAGCGTGACTCTGCGTGTCGGGGCAAATGTCCTCGCCCGCGATGAGTACGGTGTTGTTCATCAGGAAGTGCACCGCAGAATAGGTCTCTCCGACCCGGGAGTGGACGACTTTCGCAATGAACTTTTATGGTCACCCGAACGGCCCACACTCATAGAAGCAGATTTGCAACTCAAGCTAAATGGCGCCGTGGTCGACGAGGTTTCATCTTACACGGCCTTACGCAGCATTAGTGCGCAGCGTGAGAAGATCCTACTCAACGGACGTTCCTATGCGCTGAGGTTGGTACTCGATCAGGGCTATTGGCCCGATACCCTGATGACCGCGCCATCCGATGACGCATTGCGGCGGGATGTCGAACTGACGAAGCAGATGGGCTTCAACGGCGTGCGCAAGCACCAGAAGATCGAGGATCCCCGCTACTTGTATTGGGCTGATGTCTTGGGGCTTTTGGTGTGGGAAGAAATGCCGAGCGCATATCGCTTCACCAACCGCGCGATCAATCGAATGTTGCGTGAATGGACTGAAGTCATAGCCCGCGACCGCAGTCATCCCTGCATCATCGTGTGGGTACCGTTCAATGAGTCGTGGGGAGTACCTGATCTCAATTTGGTACCCGCGGCTCGGGACGCGGTGGCTGCCTTGTACCACCTCACCCGCACGTTGGACCCGACCCGGTTGGTGATCGGCAATGACGGTTGGGAGAGTTCCGCGACCGACATCATTGGGATTCACGATTACGATTCAGAGCCGGCACATTTTCGCGCCAGGTACGGACCTGAGGTAAAGCCGCAAGAATTGGTCGATCGGCGATGGGCGGCGGGGCGTATCCTGACATTGGATGGTTTCCCTCATCGCGGCCAACCGATTTGCCTCACGGAATTTGGCGGCATCGCGCGTCTTCCCAGTGATGCTTTTTCTACCGAGTGGGGCTACACCATCGCGCACGATGCCGCAGATTTCGAGCAGCGAGTTACCACTCTCATCGAGGTGGTGCGAACGACTGCAATGTTCAGCGGGTTTTGCTATACGCAGTTTGCGGACACGTTCCAGGAGTCGAACGGCCTGTTAACGGCCGATCGACTCGCGAAGATTCCGCTGGAGAAGATTTCTGCCGCGGTTCGCGGCGATGCCCCCAACTTACCGCCGTTGTGACAATGCACTCCCTTGAAATGACCAAACCGGATGGGCGGGCGCTGCGCTTGTACGGCCGCCGACCGATTGTTTGCGTCGATCCAGCACCGAGCCCACGGCCCCCTCCCGCGGGCACTCCGCATTTACGCTGGCAGCCGTTGCGCGGGGAATGGG
>JALYIW010000192.1 GCA_030775625.1 Pseudomonadota bacterium
TCCAAAGCATTACTCACCCGTTCGCCGCTCGTCAGCATGTATTGCTACACCTGTTACCGCTCGACTTGCATGTGTTAGGCACGCCGCCAGCGTTCAATCTGAGCCAGGATCAAACTCTTCAGTTAATTACACTAAGTCACTGAAGCAATCGAGATCCAGAACTCTCACCCATTCAAAACGTGTTTTTGGGCACGCATGAACGACTGGTCGTTTTGGAAACTCATCATCAATTGCACCAAAGGTGCTTTGACGCGAGTCCCCACACAAGTTACCTATTCGAATTTTTAAAGAGTAACCCGCGACGACAAAGGCCGCGGGTGAACTTCCAAGTATAACGCGATCTGCGAGCCCGTCAATCGCCGGGAAGTCTCGAAAACCGTGTTTTATGTGGAAGGGCGCGCAGTATAGCCGCGGCCTTGGGCCTGTCAACCGCTTGTCACGATTATGTTTTTGCCAGGCGGATTTTCGCGTGCGAACGCTTGCCCACGGACACGATATAGGTGTTACCGGCCAGCAATTCGTGGCCAAATCTTAAGATTTTTTCTTGGTTGACGCGCACCGCCCCTTCCTGGATTTTTCGCGATGCCTCGGAACTGCTGGCGACGAAACCCAGCTCCTTCAGAATCGCACTCAATCGAGCGCTCGGCGCATCGATTTCGATCACTTGCTCGGTTAAATCGTCCGGGACGGCGCCCTGGGTGAAGCGAGTCGTGAAATCGTGCTGCGCGTGCTGCGCTGCGCTTTGCGAGTGAAAACGCGCGACGATTTCACGCGCCAGCTCGAATTTGACGTCCCGAGGGTTCTTACCCTGCTCGATTGCCTGCCGCAATCCTGCAATGTCGCTCAATGGTCGAAAACTGAGCAACTCGAAATAGCGCCACATCAGCGTGTCTGAAATCGACATGAGCTTGCCGAACATGAGCTCCGGAGGGTCCTGGATGCCGACGTAGTTACCCAGTGATTTGGACATTTTCTGCACGCCATCAAGGCCCTCGAGCAGCGGCGTAGTGAGGACGATTTGCGGTTCCTGCCCATACGCCTCCTGCAACTGCCGTCCCACCAGCAAATTGAATTTCTGGTCGGTACCGCCGAGTTCCACATCCGCACGCAATGCTACTGAGTCGTATCCCTGCACCAGCGGGTATAAAAACTCATGGATGGCGATGGGCTGTCCACGCTGGTAGCGCTTTTCGAAGTCATCCCTCTCCAGCATGCGCGCCACCGTATGCTTGGCGGCCAACTCTATGAGTCCCGCGGCATCCATCTTGCCGAACCACCGGGAATTGAAATCAGTGATAGTGCGTTCCCGGTCGAGGATCTTGAAAACTTGTTCTTGGTAGGTGAGCGCGTTGGCTGCGATCTCCTCGGCACTCAAGCGCGGCCGCGTCGCATTCTTGCCGGTGGGGTCGCCGATCATGCCCGTGAAATCGCCGATCAAAAAAATAACATCGTGTCCAAACTGCTGAAACTGACGCAGTTTGTTGATGAGCACGGTGTGGCCCAAATGCAAGTCGGGCGCCGTCGGATCGAACCCGGCCTTGATGCGCAGAGGCCTGCCGCGCTGCATCTTTTTGCGCAAGTCCGCCTCGTGGATCAGGTCGACCGCGCCACGCTTGAGTTCGATTATTTGTTCGTCGAAATTGCTTCCCAAACGCTGGCCCCTTGCTGTCTGTCTATCCGCTATGCGGGTCGCCAATTTACGGGCATCCGGCCGCGCTCACAATCGTTGTCAGGCCCCTTAAGGCGAGGCACGGACAGCCCCCCGGTGCCGTGCGGCCACTGCATTACGCGTCCAAATCAAGGGATTACCCGATACCTAGTTGAAGGGAAATTCTGCTATGCAAGTACTTGAAAATCAACGTTTCATTGCTGGTACCTCGCAGTGCGGCAAATCCGTCAGCCTAAGATGACCAAGCCGATCCTCGAGGTGTTATGGAAAAAACCATGCCACACAGGGAGGGTTTACTTTGGGCATACGCGTCGCGCCTGCTCGCCTGGCAGCCATCGTCACGACACTAGGCGGCCTGGTCGCGCTGACGGGTTGGATGTTGCAGATGCGGATCGCCCCGGGGATTCTCCGCGGTGCAATTGAAATAAAGGTGAATACCGCCTTCGCATTCGTCCTATGCGGCGTGTCGCTGCTCATTCTTGCCGACCGCGCCAGCCTCGCGCTGCAACGCTTCGCCCAAGCGCTGGCAATTATTGCGGCTGCGATTGGGCTGGTCGCGCTCGGCGAATACCTTTTCGGATGGGGGATGCGCATCGACACAGCCCAGCTCCACGACGGGGGCTTTGCTGCCAACGTGTTGCACGGCCGTATGGCGCCGTTCAGTGCCGCCGCCTTTATTGCGACCGGCATCTCGCTCGCTGCAAAACCCATCAGATCACTGAATCGGGTTGCCAAACCTGGGGCCCTTTTCGTCATTGCCGTCGGTTCGCTCTCGCTCATCGGCTATCTGTGGAATGCAGAAGAACTGATCACGGATCGTTGGCTGCCGCCGGTAGCGATCGGCACAGCTGCTTGTTTCTTACTTCTCGGCGTCGGCATTCTCTTGTCGCCGGATCACACCGGAATCAGTCTCGACAAGCGCCTCGCGGCACTCGCCGCGGTCGAGGTCAAAATACTCACCGGCTTTGGGCTCGCGGTATCTGTGCTGCTGTTCGGCGGAACTTATACCTATCGAACCAGCCTGCAATTCGCTGAGTCAGTCGAATGGGTCGCCCACACCCAAGAAGTACGCGCCACCCTAGCGGACATCTACGGGTCACTGGCAGGCGCTGAATTGGCTCTGCGCGACTACTTGATATCCGCAGACCAAGCGCAATTGGCCGAATACCAGCGGCTGACCGCAGTCGTTGCAAAACATCTGAACGGTTTGGCCAATTTGACCGGCGATAATCCGCAGCAACAGCGCAATCTCATGACGCTGAAGTCCGGCGTCATCTCCCACATTGACGATATGACCCGTGTGGTCGCGGCGTACAAGAGCTTGGGCTTTGCGGCTGCCCAGGGGCTCAACAGAAGCCGCCGGCAGGCCAGTCCGGCGCGGGACATCCGCGCGGTCACCGAGCGCATGGATGAAATAGAAGTGCGCCTGCTCGCCGACCGCCGGCTCGACAGCGAGCATGTCAGACACAACACGCTCATTTCGTTGCTCATCACGCTCGCGGTCGCATCCGCGCTTTTTCTTGCGCTATTCCGCGGAATACATCGCGAAATGCTGGCTAGGCGCGATGCGCGGGATGCGCTGCGCGCCAGCGACCAGTACAACCGCAGTATTATCGACAGCTCACCCGACTGCGTGGCCATATTGACGCCGCAAGCACGCTTGATCCAAATGACGCCGCACGGATTGCGCATGATGGACATCGAAGACTTCTCGACGGTGGCCAATACCGATTGGATTCAGAGTTGGGCCGGCGAAGATCAAGCGGCGGCGCGTCTCGCGGTATCTTCGGCTCTCAGTGGCGCGCCAGGTAGATTTCACAGCCTTCGCCGCACACACGCCGGTATTGCGAAGTGGTGGGACGTCATCGTCGTGCCTATTCGAGGAGCCGACGGCCGAGCCGAGCGCCTACTGACGGTCGCTCGCGAGATCACCGAGGTAAAGAACGCTGAAAATAGCCTGCGAGAGGCGAATCGCTTCATGGATTCTCTGATCGAGAATCTGCCGGTCGCGGTATTCGTCAAGGATGCCGTGAACCTGCGATACGTCCGTCAGAATGGCGCCAGTGAAAAACTACTGGGCATTTCACGGCAAGAAATGCTCGGAAAATGCGCTCGCGATTTCTTCCCACCGGAAGAAGCGGATTCCATCACCGCCAAAGATCGCGACACCTTGGCCGCGGGCCGGCTGGTCGATATTCCCGAAGAGATTGTTAATAATCGGCTGCTCGGTGCGAGGACTTTGCACACCATGAAGCTGCCGATCATGGACGAGGCCGGAAAGCCGCAATTCCTATTGGAAATTTCCGTAGATATCACCGAACGCAAGCTCGCAGAGCAGGCCATCCGCGCACTGAATGCGCAACTTCGCAGTAACGCCGCTCAACTCGAAATCACCAACAAGGAGTTGGAAAGTTTCAGCTACTCGGTCTCTCACGATCTGCGGGCGCCGCTGCGCGCCATCGACGGCTTTGCCGGGATGTTGGAAGAGGATTGCCGCGACCGGCTCAACGACGAAGGCCGACGATATCTCTCCGTCATCCGCGACAACGCCCGACGCATGGGCGTGCTCATCGACGACCTGTTGGCGTTCTCCCGATTGGGGCGCGCCCCGCTGGCCAACCACGAAGTGAACTTCGATTCGATGGTCCGCGAGGTCATCGAAGAAGCCCTCATCGGAACCGCCCCCGCGCCCCGCATTCAGGTCGACTGCTTGCCGAGCACGCGCGGCGATCGAGGTTTGCTGCGCCAAGTTTGGGTGAATCTCATCGCCAACGCGATCAAGTACAGCAGCAAAGCTGCACAGCCGTTCATCGAAATAAGCGGTCGCCGCGTCGGCGCGGAGACCCAATATGCCGTCAAGGACAACGGCGTCGGTTTCAACATGGCGTACGTCGACAAGCTTTTCGGCGTATTCCAGCGCTTGCATCGCGCGGATGAGTTTGGGGGCACGGGCGTCGGGCTCGCCATCGTGCATCGGGTGATCACCCGTCATGGCGGTAGAGTTTGGGCTGACGGAAAAGTCGGTCACGGCGCAGTGTTCTCGTTTGCACTGCCCAATGGAGATTAGAGAATGAATGATTTTGAAGCCGTAGAGATTCTGCTGGTCGAGGACAGCGATGCGGACGCGGAACTGACCACACGAGCGCTCCACAAAGGCAATGTTGTGAATAAAATCGTGCGGGTCCACGACGGCGCCGAAGCGCTCGAGTTCATTTTTTGCGAGGGTCGGTTTGCTGGGCGCAACAACACCAATCCCCGACTGATACTGCTTGACCTGAAGATGCCGAGATTAGGCGGCATCGACGTATTGCGGCGCCTGAAGGCAAACGAGAAGACGAAAGTCATTCCGATCGTCGTTCTCACCTCTTCCGCGGAAGAGCAGGACGTGGTGGACAGTTACCATCTCGGCGTCAATAGTTACCTGGTGAAACCCGTCGATATCGGTGCATTCAGCAGTGTCATCACGCAGACCGGCCTTTATTGGGCGGTCGTGAATCGCACACCCGGCTAAAGGATTCATGCGAAAGGCGCTACCCGTTCCATTGACCGCATAGAAGGCGCCGGCTAGCCTAGTCAGCCGTTTCGCCAGGAAAACTTCTTGTGCACCGCAACAGTTTTTCGCAACCTCGCCAAAAGCTGTCCCGGGGGCGTCCGTCGGCGCAACCCTCGCCGCCTGCGATCCCAATCGACGCGGCCGCATTCGGCCCACGCTCGCCGATCGCGGTCACTTGACCGCGCCGCTAGCGGTGCCTGACGCATATGGGTCTTTTTCTTGGAATGATGTCCGGCACCAGCATGGATGCGATCGATGCAGCCCTGGTCGACTTCGATACGGTGCCGCTGCGCATCATCGCCACCAGCGCCACTGCTTTCGATGCGACTCTTAAGCGTCGAATCTCGGGGGTTCTCGATTCTCCCGCGGGTGTTGCACTCGATGAACTGGGTGAAATCGATGTATCGCTGGCCCAATCTTTCGCAGCCGCCGCTCTGGCGTTGCTGCGAGACGCAGACGTCAGCCCGGATTCGGTCACCGCGATCGGCAGCCACGGACAGACGCTGCGTCACCGGCCGCATTTGACCCCGCCATTTACTTGGCAGATCGGTGACCCCAACACTCTGACCGAAATGACGGGGATCACGGTGGTCGCCGACTTTCGCCGCCGCGACGTCGCGGCCGGCGGTCAAGGCGCTCCGTTGCTGCCCGTGTTCCACGACCAAGTCTTCCGCAGCGATAGCGAAGATCGCGTCATCGTCAATTTGGGCGGCATCGCCAATGTCACCGTCCTACGCCGCGGCGCCCCTGTCACCGGCTTCGACACCGGACCCGCGAATCGATTGCTCGATGCCTGGATCTCTTTGCATCTGGGCAAGGATTACGACACCGACGGCGCGTGGGCCGGCACAGGCCGGTGCGACGACACCCTTCTCCGACAGTTGATGGATGAGCCATTCTTGCGCTTGCCGCCACCCAAGAGCACCGGCCGCGAGTTGTTCAACTTATCTTGGCTGCGGAGTAAATTAGGCCTGTCTCCCCGGCGGCCCGAGGACGTCCAGGCCACGTTGCAGCAATACACTGCCGCGAGCGTGGCGGCGGCCGTGCACCAGCACGCTCCGGGAGCCGCGGTATATATTTGCGGCGGCGGAGCGCATAACACCGGATTGCGGACCGCCATTGCACGCCTGATAGCCCCGAACCGCGTCAACACCACCGCATTTCTCGGATTGGACCCGGATTACGTCGAGGCCGTCGCTTTCGCATGGTTCGCCCGACGCACCCTCGAAGGCCTGACCTCGAGCGCCGTCAGCGTCACCGGCGCCCGCGGCGCGCGAATCCTTGGCGGCGTATATCGGTACGCTTGACGCTCGATGGTCTAAGCTGTCTGCCGGCGTACAAACCGTCATACGCTGAGCGCCATACTCAAGCCTTATGAACGACACCGACCTCCAAGCACCGCAGCTTTACATCAATCGCGAACTCTCTTTTCTGGAGTTCAACCAACGGGTGCTGGAGCAGGCCAAGGACAGCCGCATTCCGTTGCTGGAGCGAGTGCGTTTCCTCTGCATATCGTGCGCGAATCTGGATGAATTCTTCGAGATACGCGTGGCCAGTCTCAAAGAGCTGCTGGAGGCCGGCGCCGTACAGGGCGGCCCCGATGGAATACCCGTCCCGGACCAACTGAAGGCTATCCGCACTCGCGCCGTGCGTATCGTCGACGAGCAGTACCAATTGCTGAACGATGTGCTGCTGCCAGAACTTGCCAAGAACGGCGTTATATTCGTCGAGCCGGAAACTTGGACCGAAGCTCAAGCCCTGTGGCTCGGCGATTATTTCACTCGGGAGGTCGAGCCGGTGTTGAGTCCGCTGGCGCTCGATCCGGCCCGGCCCTTCCCGAAAATACTCAACAAAAGTTTGAATTTCGCGGTGGTGATCGAGGGTGAAGATGGCTTTGGGCGCAACAGCGGTCTGGCCGTGGTCCAGGCGCCCCGTTCTCTGCCGCGCCTGATCCGCTTGCCCGACGAGCTTGGCAGCCGGAACTTCGTGTTTTTGGGCACCATCGTCGAGGCCTTCGTCTCGAAGCTGTTTGCCGGAATGCACATGCGCGGCTGCTATCAGTTCAGGGTCACGCGCAATAGCGACTTGTTCGTAGAACAGGAAGAAGTCGACGATTTGCTGCGCGCCGTTGAGGGCGAACTCGCCTCGCGCCGTTATGGCGACGCGGTGCGGCTGGAAACCGCCCGCGACTGTCCCGAGGAAATTCTCAAGTATTTGCTCGGACAATTCGCGCTCAGCGGCGACGATCTGTATAAGGTTTCCGGACAAGTCAACCTGAATCGGCTGATGGCCGTGTACGATTTGGTGGATCGCGCCGAACTCAAGTACACGCCGTTCGCGCCGAGCATTCCCGAGCGGCTGCGCATGGGAAGCGATCTGTTCGCCACGCTACGCGCCGGCGACGTGCTGCTGCACCACCCATTTCAGGGTTTCGGCCCCGTCACGGATTTCATCAAGCAAGCCGCGAGCGATCCGCAAGTACTCGCCATCAAACAAACCCTGTATCGAGCCGGCAGCGACTCGGCCATCGTCGGCGCCCTTGCCGAGGCCGCCCAAGCGGGCAAGGACGTCACCGTCATCATTGAACTGCGGGCCCGCTTCGATGAAGAAGCCAACATCGAACTCGCCACCAAACTGCAGGAGGCCGGCGCCCACGTCATGTATGGCGTGTTCGGTTTCAAGACGCACGCGAAGTTGGTGATGGTGGTGCGGCGCGAAGCAAAAGGGCTCCGGCGCTACTGTCACATGGGTACCGGCAACTATCACACCAAGACCGCGCGTTTGTACACCGACTATGGGCTGTTGACGGCCGACGAATCCATTGGCGAGGACATTCACGAAATTTTCCTGCAATTGACCGGTCTGACCCGGGTTCCCCGCCTACGCAAACTTCTGCACGCCCCCTTCAGTTTGCATCACGCACTGTTGGCGAAGATAGAACGAGAGAGCGCCCACGCGCATGCCGGCAAACCCGCCCGCATCATTGCCAAGCTCAATGCGCTCACCGAGCCCACGGTCATCCAAGCCTTGTACCGTGCGTCGCGTGCCGGCGTCGAAATCGACCTCATCGTGCGCGGAGTATGTTGCTTGAGGGCGGGCGTGCCCGGCATCTCCGAGCGCATCAAGGTGCGCTCCATCGTCGGCCGCTTCCTCGAACATTCACGCGTCTACTACTTCGAAAACGCAGGTACACGCGAGATCTATTGCGGTAGCGCCGATTGGATGGACAGGAATTTATTTCGGCGCATCGAAGTCGCGTTTCCCGTCGAGGCGCCGGAGCTGCAGGCGCGCGTCGCCGAGGATTTGAACCTGTATTTGCGGGATGACACTCAAGCCTGGGTCCTGGATTCGGAAGGGCGCTACGCGCGTGCCAATGGCGCCGACCAGGTGAGTGCGCAAGCCCTGTTGCTGAGTCTGTACGATGAACGCGTGGCGCTGGTTGATACTTGACGGCCGATGGGCTCAAAACCGAGTGCGCCTCAGGCCGTGTTGAGCCGAAAGCCCGCCTCTTTCAAATAAACACGCTCTTGCTCGAGATCTTCGAGAGTCAGTGGATGATCCTTCATCCAGCGTTGCGGTAGCTCCAAGTTAACGGTGCGGCCCTTGACATTCAGTTTGACGTCCGGCAATGGCTGGGGACTGCGGCCTCGATGTAACAGCACGGCGAGTCGCAGCAACACGATCAGGAACTCCGCGCGGCGATCCCAAGGCGGCAGCAAGTCCTCGAGCGATTCGAAGGATAATTGCCGGCGATGTCCGCCCACCAGAGACGACAACAGCAGCTGCTCTTCCCGCGGAAATCCCGGCATGTCGGC
>JALYIW010000193.1 GCA_030775625.1 Pseudomonadota bacterium
TCCTGCGCCAGCAGTTGAATGTCGGTCCACCACTGAGCGAGTTCAGGATCCGCCACCCCGCACTGCGCCCGAAGCAAGAGGAAATCATAGGCGGCCCGAAAGCGCGGATGCTGCAGGAGACTCAAGGATTTCACACCGCTGCGCCGATTGAAACGCGGCTGCAGCATCAAAAGTTCGCGCATCGGTATGGCGAATCGCCGCGGTATGGCGACGCGCGACTGCTGTGCCCGAAGCACGGTGTCGCAGGCCTGCATGAGCAGGGCGAGATCGGGGGCCGGGCCCGCCTGGCGCTCATTCAGTTCGCGCAGCACCGCGCTCCACAACAAGACGGCGAACAAGAAAGTCGGCGTCACCGGCTTGTCGGCCGCGATGCGTTCGTCGGTGTTGACGAGTCCGCGTTCCAGCATTGACGCCGCGTACGCGTACGGAGGCAGGGCAAAGGCGGCCGCGGACAACGGAAACAAATGCTCGAACAAACCATATTGCTGCAATAAGCGATAAGACTTCGCGCCGAAGCCGGACAAAAAAACCTTCAGGCACTCATCGAACAGGCGCGCCGCAGGCACGCCATCCAGCAAGTACGCGAGCCTGTTGATCGGCGCCTCGGTGTTGGGCTCGATCGAAAAATCCAGCTTCGCCGCGAACCGAACGGCCCGCAGCATGCGCACCGGGTCTTCGCGATAGCGGGTTTCGGGGTCCCCGATCAATTTCAAGCGCCGCGCCCGAACGTCGCTTACGCCGTCGACAAAATCCCAGATCGAAAAATCATCGATGTTGTAGTAAAGACCATTGGCCGCGAAATCTCGCCGCCAAACATCTTCTTCGATCGTGCCGTAGATGTTGTCGCGCAGGATGCGCCCTCGAGGATCGAAGGCACGGTGTTCGGAATCGTTGGGAGCGGTGAAATCCGCCTCAACGCCGGAGTCCGAAACGTCCTCGGCGGCCCCGGCCTCGCCCTCGCCATCCTCAACCTCCGCGTCCTCCCGCTCAGGGGCCGCTGCTGCACGGAAAGTCGCTACTTCGATAATTTCATTGCCGAAATGCACGTGCGCCAGGCGAAAACGCCGGCCGATGAGTCGGCAATTGCGAAACAGACGCCGCACCTCTTCGGGCAGGGCATTCGTCGCTACGTCGAAATCTTTGGGTGTAATGCCGAGCAGCAGGTCGCGCACCGCCCCGCCGACCAAGAATCCCTGATATCCGGCGTCTTTGAGCCGGTACAGGACTTTCAGTGCATTCGGCGAAATTGCCGCGCGCGAGATCGAATGCTCGGAGCGCGGGATGATCAACGGGGGAAATGGCGTCGACGATGAGTTCAAAAAAAGGGGTTCCGCTTGAGTCCAAAAAATTGGCCCGTATACTACCAGCCCTCCTGGGTACTTAGCGCCCAGATACGCAAACAACGCTCCCTTCGTCTAGTGGCCCAGGACATCGCCCTCTCACGGCGAGTACACGAGTTCGAATCTCGTAGGGAGCGCCATTAAATCAATGGGTTGCGATCATCAAGGAGTGTCTATGCAGACCCTATTTCGCGCGCTTTTGCCGCTCCTCGTCATGGGTCTTACGATTCCCGCCTTCGCCGATGAGGGCATGTGGACCTACGACAACTTCCCCGCCGCCAAGATGAAGACCAAATATGGCTGGGCGCCCGACGCCGCGTGGCTCGAGCATGCCCGGCTCGGCAGCATCCGGCTGACCCTCGGTTGCTCGGCGAGCTTGGTATCGCCCGACGGCTTGGTGATGACCAATCACCATTGCGCGCGTGAATGCCTCAGCGAAGTCGGGGATGCGCAGCACGATTACGTAGCCAACGGGTTCTACGCCACTGCCGCGGTCGACGAAAAGAAATGTCCGGCGATGGAAGCGAATCAATTGGTCAAAATCACCGACGTGACCAAGCAGGTGGAGGCCGCCACCGCAGGAAAATCCGATCGCGCGTTTCATGAGGCGGAGCGTTCCGTCAAAGCGCAGATCGAAAGCGCTTGCGGCACCGCAGCCGATGTGCGTTGCGAGGTGGTGAGCCTGTATCAGGGTGGCGTCTACGACCTATACAAGTACAAGCGATACCAGGATTTGCGCCTGGTGTTCGCGCCGGAAGAGAGCATCGCGTTCTTCGGCGGCGACCCCGACAATTTCACGTTTCCGCGCTATGACCTGGACACATCCTTCGTGCGCATCTACGAGAATGGCAGACCCTTGCATTCGAATGTCTTTTTGAAATTTGCGACGCGCGGCGTCAAACCAGGCGATATTGCCCTGACCAGCGGCAACCCGGGTTCCACCGGTCGCGACGACACCTTGGCGCAACTCGAGTTCGAACGTGATTCGGCGCAGCCCTTCGCATTGAACCTGTTCTCCGAATTGCGCGGTGTCTTATCCGAGTACTCCACCAAGGGTCCGGAGCAAGCGCGCACCGCGAAAACCCTGCTATTCTCAATGGAAAACTCCCTGAAGGCCCTGAAAGGCATGCAACTTGCGTTGGTGCACGGGGCCCTGATTGCCGAGAAGCAGCGCGCCGAAAGTGATATCCGCAGGCGCGTGGCCGCTGATCCGAACTTGGCTGCGAGCTATGGCGGGGCATGGGACGCCGTGGCGGGCGCTGAAGCACACAATCGAAACATCTTCGTGCGCAACCTATTGCTGGAGCGTTACCCGCGATGGATGTCGCCGCTGCTCGCTCACGCGGTGGCGCTGAATCGTTATGCTGCCGAAACGGGCAAGCCGGATGGACAGCGATTGGAAGAGTTCGGCGACGCGAACTTCCCCGCGCTTCGCCAGCAGATCGTCTCTCCTGCACCGATCCACGCGGAGTTGGAGAAAACGGTGTTGACCTGGTGGCTCACGAAAGTGCGCGAATACCTGGGCACCACCGACCCGGACGTAAGCACTCTGCTCGGCAAGCGCAGTCCGGAGGAAATTGCGGCTGAACTCGTGTCGGGCACGAAATTGAGCGATGCGGTGTTCCGCGGGCAGCTGTTGGCCGGCGGCGCGGCCGGAATCAACGTCTATCACGATGCTCTGATTGATTTCGCCCGCGTGTTGGATGCGCCCGCCCGGGCGGTGCGTTCGGAGCACGAGGATACCGTGAAGGCCGTGATCACCAAGAATGCGGCGTTGATCGCCAAGGCGCGGTTTGCCATCGAGGGGACTGCGGCCTATCCGGATGCCACCTTCACGCTGCGCCTCTCTTACGGCTCTGTGACGGGCTACCTAGCCAATGGACGCGCCATTGCGCCGACCACGAATTTCGCCGGAGCGTACGCTCACGCCACAGGACGCGATCCCTTCGCGCTGCCGCAAAGTTGGCTTGCCGCTGAGCGAGCGGTGGACCCGAACGCGCAGCTGAACTTCGTCTCGACCAACGACATCATCGGCGGCAATTCGGGATCACCCGTGATCGGCCGCGATGGCGATGTGATCGGGCTGGTCTTCGACGGCAACATTGAATCGTTGGGCGGGGATTTCGGCTACGACGGCGGTGTCAACCGGGCTGTGTCGGTGGACGTCACCGGCATCACCGAGGCGCTGAAGAATATCTACCACGCGCAGCGTTTGGTGAAAGAACTGACGCGTTGAAGCGATCATCTGTGATTCCCGGCGCGCGCCTCTTCGGCCAGTTGGCCGCGCCACCAATCGATCGCATGGCTCAAGCCGTCGTGCAATGTGAATCGTGGCCGCCACCGAACCTCGTCGCGCAAGCGGCGAATATCCGGCACCAGCAGCGGCGGTTCCCGCGGCGGGGTCGGACGTTCGCCCAAGCGCAGCAGCTCGGGGCGCCCGATCTGTCGCCCGATGCACTCGATCAATTCGGCGATGCTGATTGGCTCGTCGGAGCCGATATTGAGCGTCCCCTCGACATCGCTGTCCAATACCTTGGCGAACGCGGCGCCCACGTCGGATACGTGCAGGAAACTGCGCACCTGCCTGCCGTGCGAACACGGTGCCTCTTGTTCCAAAAGCAAATGCCGAATCACCGACGGCACCAGACGATTCGGATGCTCGTAGGGTCCGAACTGAAAAAAAATACGCCCCCAAGCCGTCGACAATTGCTTTCGAAGCCCGAACTCAGCGAGCGCCCTTTGCATCGCGATCTTACAAACTGCATAGGGAGCCGCGGCCGCAGCCGACGCGTCCGCCAGAGGAGTGGTTTGTTCGTCGCATACGCCGGCCCGAGACCAATCGTATTCCGCGCATGTACCGGCCATCATCACGCGGCTACCCCCCCGGGCGTGAAAGGAACGTAGCAGGTATTGGCTCGCCGCCAGCCAGCGTGCATTATCCGCGCTCGTCCAGTAAATCCCCGGGGCGGCGATCCAGGCGAAGTGCAGAAGATGCGTCGGTCTCACTCTATCGAGCAATGCATCAATATCCGGTTCTTTGAGCAAATCGGCAAAGTGCGGTTTTGAACCGGTGAGTTCCGCGGGGATTTGCCCATTCATGCCGCCCGACACCACCACGTGTACATCGAAACCGGCGCGCACCAGCGGCGGAACGCTCCAGCGGCCGATGAATCCGCCGGCCCCGGTTACCAGGACTCGCCGTTCGCGCATCACGACTGCGCCGGCGCGTCGAGAAGCGGATAAGCCGCATCTCGAGCGGCAATCACCACCGGCTGGCGGGGCCATTCGATCGCCACCGCAGGATCGTTCCAGCGCAGTCCGCGGCTGGACAGCGGCACATGCGGCACCGAAATCATGTAGTACACCTCGGTGTGATCGACCAGGCTCACGAAGCCATGAGCGAGTCCCGGGGGAATGAACAGGGCACGGCGATTGTCGGCCGTCAATTCCACGCCGAACCAGCGCCGGTAGGTGGGTGAGGCCGGACGCATGTCGACGATGACATCGAAGACCGCGCCGGCGGTGCAACGCACGAGCTTGTGCTCTGCGTGCGGAGCGCTCTGGTAGTGCATGCCTCGCAAGGTGGCCGCGCGTTCATTGTAAGAAACGCTGCACTGGCGCAGCTCGGGGCCCAACCCCTGTGCGGAAAATTCCTCGGCGCAGTAGGATCGAGCAAAGAAACCCCGCTCATCGGCGAGGCGTTCGATATCGACCTGATAGGCTCCCGACAGCGGCAGTGGCTGGAAAATCATGCGCTGGGATGTGTCATGGGTAGATGTGAATCAGCGGCACCGGCGTGACGAAGCGGCCGCCCCACCGCTCGATCCCCTGCAACTGTTCGCGAATCTCTGCCTGCAGATTCCATGGCAGGATCAACACATAGTCCGGCTTGGTGTCCAACATCGCCTGTGGCGCTACAACCGGAATGCGGCTGCCCGGCAAGAGTTTCGATTGCTTGTGAGGATTTCTGTCGGCCACCATTGAAATATCCGCCGCGGTGACGCCGCAGAAATTCAGCAAAGTGTTGCCCTTGGCGGCAGCTCCATAGGCCGCGACAACTTTTCCCTGGCGTTTCGCCTCGGCGAAAAATCGTTTGACCGAGCCTCGGCATTCCTCGACTCGTGCGCCAAAATGCAAATAGGTGGCCAAGTCTGCAAGGCCGGCCGCTTTTTCTTGGGCGCGCACCTGGCGCAGCAACGGACTATCGGCTAGATCGGTACGATTAGAGTGGCAGGCGAAAATTCGCAGCGATCCACCGTGCGTCGGCAGCTGCTGCAAGTCATGGATCTTGAGTCCATGCCGGCTGAACACCGTTTCGATCGCCAGCAAGGAAATATAGGAATAGTGCTCATGATAAATGGTGTCGAACTCGACGTGCTCCATCAATTGCAAAAGATGGGGAAATTCGATGGTCACGGCCCCACGGGGTTTGAGCAGCAAGGTTAACCCGGCGACGAAATCATTGAGCATGGGCACGTGCGCCAGTACGTTGTTGCCGATGATCAGATCGGCCCGGCGCCCCTGTCCACGGAGATCCTGTGCGAGTTTTTTGCCGAAGAACTCCACCAGCGTGGGCACGCCGATTTTAGCGGCGGCCGCGGCGACGGTAGCGGAGGGATCGATGCCCAAAACCGGCACGCCCATCTCGAGGAAATTCTTCAGCAAGTATCCGTCGTTGCTTGCCAGTTCGACTACCAGGCTGTTCGCGTCCAGCGCAAATCGTCGGCGCGCCATATCGCAATAGCGCTTGGCGTGCGCCAGCCATTGGTCCGAATACGACGAAAAATACACGTAATTGCCGAACAACTCGCGCGGCGCGACGTCATAATCCAGCTGCACCAGTTTGCAGGACTCGCAGACTTTGGCGCGCAGCGGATAGCGCTTCTCATCCTCCGCGGCATCCGCGGGCGCAAGAAAGGCGTTCGAGGCAGGCTGCAACCCCAGATCCGCCATCGTAACGCTCAAGCGGCCGCCGCAAGCTCGGCAGCCGGCCACCGGTCCTACCATCGCGTCCCTACCCTTGCCATAGCTTCCAGGGCGCTGAGCCGCTGTCCCACAATGAATTCAAATGTTGTTTGTCGCGCAAGGTATCCATGGGTTGCCAAAATCCGCGGTGAATCCAGGCGGCCAATTGACCGTCGGCGGCCAGGGTTTCCATCGGCTCCTTTTCCCACACCGTCTCGAAGCCCGCAATGAGCTCGAGCACGCTGGGATCGAGAATAAAAAAGCCCCCGTTGATCAAACCGCCGTCCGTGTTCGGCTTCTCTTCGAACGAGATGACTTGCGTGCCTTGAATGACCATACGCCCAAAGCGCGCCGGGGGTCTCACGCAGGAAACGGTGGCCTTGCGTCCATGGCTCTCATGAAACGCGAGCTGGGCGCGGATATCGATATCGGCGAGGCCGTCCCCATAGGTCATGCAAAATGGCTCGCCGGCATTCAAGTATTTACCGACCTGCATCAACCGGCCGCCGGTCATGCTCTCTTCACCGGTATCGACCAGCGTCACCTTCCACGGTTCGCTGCGGCAGTCGTGATACTCGACGCGGTTCCCCGCCATGTCGAAAGTGACGTCCGCCTGATGCAAAAAATAATTCGCAAAGTATTCCTTCACCATGTAGCCCTTGTATCCGAGGCACACGATGAACTCGTTGACGCCGAACGAGGCATATAGCTTCATGATATGCCAGAGCATGGGCTTCGATCCGATTTCCACCATGGGTTTCGGACGGGTGTTGGATTCCTCGGCGATACGAGTGCCCTTGCCGCCCGCAAGAATCACACACTTCACGCTGATCGCCGCATCAATTGCTGGTATTGCAAAATCTGCGCCTGCGAATATGCCGACATGTTCTCTCCCGCTGAATGCGCTGAATACCAATCCGCAGTCCATGAGAGAGTCTCGTGGAGGTCGAGACTCGGACGCCAGCCGAGCGTTCGACCCGCGAGCTCGGACGACAAGGTCAACGTCTGCGCTTCCGGCGCATGTTCAGAGGCATCGTGAGTCCATCCGGGCCTGCCTTTGAATCGCAAACCGAAAGCATCGACCACCTCGCGCACCGTGCAAAAAGATGCCGGGCCGGGGCCGAAATTGACGGCGCTCGGCATGGCCTGCGGCCGTTCCACCAGACCTTGCGCCAAAGCCAGGTAGCCCGACAGCGGCTCGAGCACATGCTGCCAAGGCCTGACGGCATCCGGATAGCGAAGGACCACGGGGGTCCCCTTCGCAAGCGCACGCACGCAATCGGGAATGACTCGGTATGGCGACCAATCACCGCCCCCGATGACATTGCCCGCCCGAACGGTCGCAATCGGCGGCCCTTGGAGGAAAAAACTGTCGCGAAAGCTCATGGTCAGCAATTCGGCACATGCCTTGCTGTTGCTGTAGGGATCATGGCCGCCCAAGGGGTCGCTCTCACCGAACGCGCGGCCCTCGCCGCGATTCTCATAGACCTTATCGCTGGTGACCACCACGATGCATTGCAGGTGCCGCAGCGGCCGGCACGCCTGCAGCAATGCCGCAGTACCCATCACATTGGTGGCAAAGGTGCCGACGGGATCGAGGTAGGACTCTCTGACCAACGCCTGCGCCGCCATGTGGATCACGATCTGCGGATCCGCCTGCGCCAGCACTTCCGTCAAGCGCTGCAACTCG
>JALYIW010000194.1 GCA_030775625.1 Pseudomonadota bacterium
TCCGGGTCGATGTCGCGCATGAGCTTACCGATGTACTGACGCTGCCGTACCTGTGCTCCATGAGAGGGCAAACGGCGCAGGTCGCGAAGTGCGACAAAAAGGCCGTCCGGCAATCCCAAAGCCTTGATTTCCTGATCTGGCAATGCGGCGAGTTTGACGCCCAATTCCTGCAAAGAAGCAGCCTCGCGCTTACGCGCGCTCTTACTCTGGCGCTGCTCCTCGGTCTCACCCGAATCGTCGATTTGTTTCTCGCTCGTCATATTGCCCATGCTATCACTCACCCCGGTAGAATCGTCGTTTGGAATCCTCGAAGAGAGTGTTGGAGATGTCGATGGCTGTTTCTAGCAATTCTATACGCCTCACCCTGGAAGACCTTAAATCCATCATCGAACGGGCGCTGGAAGAAGCGCGCGCGCGCGGCGCCTCGCAAGCCGAAGCAGCCGTCAGCCAGGATACGGGTCTTTCGGTCGGTGTGCGACTCGGTGAGGTCGAAACCCTGGAGCACCAGCGGGATCGGAGTATGGGAATTACGGTCTATTTCGGCCAGCGCAAGGGGTCTGCCAGCACCGCCGATTTTTCCATGGAGACCGTCCGTGCGACCGTGGCCAAGGCCTGCAGCATTGCGCGATTCACCGCCGAGGACGCCTGCTCCGGACTGGCTGAGGCAGCCTTGATGGCGACGTCGCCGCTGGACTTGGATCTCGCTCACCCGTGGGATATCACGGCAGACCAAGCCATCGAAATCGCCAAATCCTGCGAGGCCGCGGCACTGGCGTTCGATCCGCGGATCAATAATTCCGAGGGCGCATCCGTCAGCAGCCATCAGGGACTGCATGTGTACGGCAACACTCATGGTTTCATCGGCGGCTATCCCACGACCTCTCATACCTTAAGCTGTGTGGTGCTCGCCGGCACCGGCGAGGACATGCAGCGCGACTATTGGTACAGCAGCGCGCGCGACTGGCAAGAGTTGGAGCCGGCGCAGGCCATCGGCCGCGAGAGCGCGCGGCGCACCATCGCGCGCCTCAGCCCCCGCAAATTGAGCACGCGCCACGCTGCCGTGCTGTTCGCGCCGGAGATCGCGCGCGGTCTCATCGGGCACTTCGTCGCGGCGATTCGCGGGAGCAGCCAATACCGCCAGTCGTCGTTCCTATTGGGTGCGGCGGGTCAACGAGTATTTCCGGCAGGCTTCGCGATTTCCGAGCGTCCGCACATCCGCAAGGCCATGGGCAGCGCACCTTTCGATGAGGAGGGCGTTGCGACACGGGATCGCGAACTCATCGCCGATGGCATACTCACGGGATATATCCTGTCGAGCTACTCGGCGCGCAAGCTGGGGCTTACGACCACCGGCAATGCCGGCGGCGGCCACAATCTCATCGTGGCACCCAACCTCGCCGGCGGCACGCAGGCGATGCTGCAGCGTCTCGGCACCGGATTGTTGGTGACTGAACTCATGGGCCAGGGCATCAATATGGTGACCGGCGACTACTCGCGCGGTGCGGCGGGCTTTTGGGTGGAGAACGGCGCGATTCAGTATTCGGTGGCGGAAATCACCATTGCCGGCAATTTGCGCGACATGCTCATGGGAATAGCTGCCGTGGGAGACGATATCGATGCGCGCGGCGGCACGCGCGTGGGATCCATATTGCTGCAGGAAATGACCATTGCCGGTGAGTGAGTATCGCCGGTGGGTGAGTATCGCCGGTGAGTGAGCAAAGCGGGCCGAGGCCGCGCCGCTGCACTCTCAAGCATTGGTAGCGATCAAATCTTTGAGTGTCTGCGAGCCCAGCTGCTCGCGCATGGCATTTTCAATTCGAGTCATCACGTCGGCGGCAGCCGGCACGGGATGCAGTGCCAGCGACAGGCGTCCCGTCTGCAACATGCGCACGGCATCCAAAATGTCGCGGAGCAGAATTCCCTGCGGCTCGCGGCCGGGCACGAATTGTTCCTTTTCCGTGGCCACGACCAAGCCGTCGCGTTCCAGGCAGGCGAGGACCGGCGCGAGCGCAATGCCGGGAACGTCGAGCTCGGATGCGAGCCGCGCCGCCGTCCAGTAGGTCTTGCCCACCACGTAGTTACGCGCAATCAAGTACATGATCGACAGGCCGACCTTTTCGCGATCGCTGCCGGTGAGTTCGATGGCTTCTTGGCCGTGACGCAAATATTGCGGAAATTGCCGGTAGAACGCCAGCTGCGCGCCGATGAGCAATATGAGCCAGCTCAAGTACACCCAGATCAATGTGGTGAGCACGATGGCAAAGCCGGTGTAGACCGCGACCATTTGCGAGGAATAGAAAATGACCGCGGTGAATACCTTGCCCACCAGGGCCCACATGACTCCGGCCGTCACGCCGCCGATGAGAGCGGCGCGAAATTGCACCCGGGTATTGGGGATGAATGCATACATGAAGGTGAAAACGACGGTGACAAGCAGATAGGGCACGATCTGGGCGAGCAAGCCCAGGACCCCGGCCAGCGGCGCGACTTCGTTAAGCCACCGGACGAAAGGGCTATGTTCGGCGGAGCCTAGGAGCCCTATCGCCACCGCCAGCAGAATGGGCCCCAAGATCATCACGCTCAGGTATTCGGTGAAACGGCGTCCAAAACTCCTCGGCCGCTCCACCCGCCACACGAAATTAAAGCTGGCTTCGACCTTTTGAATCGTGGTGACCACGGTATAGACCAAAAAAGCCAGACCGATCGAGCCGAGCAAGTCGCCGCGCATGTTCGCGACGAACTGCATGACGCTTTCTGTCAATTGATTCGCGCCTGCGCCCATGGGGCGAAAAAACTCATGCAGCAGAAATCGCAGGTCGCCGCGCGCGCCCAAGCCCTTGAGGATCGAAAAACTGAATACCAGCAGCGGCACCAGCGACAGCAGTGTGGTGTAGGCAAGACTCATGGCGCGGATATTGAGTTCGCCCCCCAACCAATCGCGAATCAGCGCTGCCGGAAAACGCAGCCAACGCAAGGTCGCTCCCCACGGCGGCTCCATGCCGCGCGACTTTTGAAACAAGGCGTCTTCCAGACTTTCCAACCACTCGAGCATGCGCGGAGCCTTACATGGCGGACGGGGCATGGCAAGATCACGGATCCGCTGAGGCCCAGTTACTCGGTCAAGAGCCTCAACGCCTCACGGTAATTGTTGCTGGTGCGCTTCACTATGTCCGGCGGCAAATGCGGCGCCGGCGGCTTCTTGTTCCAGTGCAGGGATTCGAGGTAATCGCGGACGAATTGCTTGTCGAAACTCGGCGGGCTGATGCCGGGTTTATAGGATGCCACCGGCCAGAAGCGCGAAGAGTCCGGCGTCAGGGCTTCGTCGATGAGAGTCAGGCGTCCGGACTCGTCGACGCCAAACTCGAACTTGGTATCCGCGATGATGATGTTGCGCGCGCGGGCGTGGGCGGCTGCGAATCGGTACAGTTCGAGCGCAATGCGTCGAACGTCAGCGGCATGTTCGTGCCCGATGGATTGCACCATGGCGTCGAAATCGATGTTCTCGTCGTGCTGACCGGCGGGCGCTTTGGAGGCGGGAGTGAACAGCGGTTCCGGCAATGCCTCCGCCATTTGCAGGCCGGCCGGCAATGCGATTCCGCAAACGGATCCGTGAAGCTTGTAGTCTTTGTAACCGGAGCCGATGAGATAGCCGCGAACCACCGCTTCGATGGGCAATGCATGCAGCCTTTTCACGACCATCGCACGCCCGGCGAGTTGCGCACGCTCTTGGTCGTCGGTGACGACATCGTTAACGGTGAGATCGGAAAGATGATTGGGAACGATGTGCCGGGTCTTCTCGAACCAGTACCGCGAGATCTGCGTGAGGACTTCGCCCTTGAACGGAATGGGGTCCGGCAGCACCACATCGAACGCCGACAGGCGATCGGTGGTTACGATCAGTAGATGCTCTGCATCCACGTCATAAATATCACGCACCTTTCCCTGGTGAATTTTTTTGAGCCCGGGGAGCCGGGACTCGAAAAGCGCTGCCGATGGCGAAACCTGTTCCATGCGTGCGCAGCCCGCCGACTGCTACCATTGAGGAAGAAGGTCGGCGATTGTGGCGGGCCAGGGCGGATAGGTCAACGCGAATGAGTTGGAAGGGCATGTTTTTCGGGGCCGTGATCGGCCTAATGGTGGCCCAAGGGAGGGTCTGGGGGGCCGTGATCGGCGCCATCATTGGCCTCATGTTCGACCAGAACCTAGCCCGCCCTGCGCAGGGCGACGCGGCGGGCCCGGGCGCTCGGAATGAATTTTTTCGCACCACTTTTGAACTCATGGGGCATGTGGCGAAATCCGACGGCCGAGTGAGCGAGGCGGAGATCGATGCGGCGCGCCGGCTGATGCAGGAGCTACGCTTGGGTCCGAGCGAGATCAGGGTGGCCATCGATTGTTTTCGAGCCGGCAAATCGACCGCGTATGATGCGGAACTCAGCATCGAGAGGCTGCGCGAAGCCTTCGGGATGCGCTATGACTTGCTGCGCGCATTCATGGAGCTGCAATTGCGAGCCGCACTCGCGGGGAACGGCATGTCGTCGCCGGCACGAGCCATCTTGACGCGGGTCGCGGAGCGATTGGGAATGTCGGGTCTGGAATTCGCGCACATGGAGGCGGCGCTGCGGGCGCGGCAACGGGCCTATGGAAATTCCAGCGGCGCGGCGCGTGATGCCGGCGACCGCGCGGGCTCGCCGGCAGAGTTCTATGCGGAGCTGGAGATCGACCCGAGCATCAGCGATCAAGAAGTGACTTTGGCCTATCGACGCCAAATGAGCCGGCATCACCCTGATAAGCTCGTTGCCAACGGCTTGCCGGAGTCGATGGCGCAGGTCGCCAAAGAAAAGACTCAGCGCATCCAAGAAGCTTATGAAGGCATCCGCGCTGCGCGCGGCATGAAATGACGGAGTGACCATGGGAATTATCATCTCGCCTTCGATTTTGTCCGCTGATTTTGCCCGTCTCGGAGAGGAGGTGAACGCGGTACTCACGGGCGGAGCCGACTGGATACATTTCGACGTCATGGACAACCACTATGTCCCCAATCTCACCATCGGGCCCATGGTTTGCTCGGCCCTGCGCAAGGCGGGAGTGACGGAACCG
>JALYIW010000195.1 GCA_030775625.1 Pseudomonadota bacterium
CTCGTAGAATGCGCAGTTAATCCACTTAACCTCACGGCGACGCGCGTGCCGAAGCCCCGCAAGCAGTGCATCTATTCAAGTGAACGGTTACCGCATATGCTGCCACTGGCCGCAGTGACCATCGCCGTCGGCGATCACGCGTAGTCGATGACCCGGTGCCCCGCTGGTACGCTCCTTGCAGTTTCGTTCGTACGACACAATTCGTACAACACAAAGGGTGACGTGATGGGATCAGTCAATCGCCGGTCGGTGTCGGAGCCTGTGTCTCGAACAACATCGCCGCGGGCGAACCTTGCCGCGGGTAGCGCCGGTTCGAAAGGCGCGATGTGCTGCGCGAGCCTGACGTTGATGGTCTGCTGCGCCAATTGGGCCGCGGCGACGGAAGCGGCCACCGGCGGCACCGCGGCGGACACCGCCGGTCTCGAAGAAATCGTCGTCACGGCCGAGAAGTTCACCTCGACCATTCAGAACACCCCGATCAGCATCTCGGCGCTGAGCGGCGACCAGCTTGCCGCCGCGGGCCTCACCCGCATCGAGGACATCGCGCACGAAATACCCGGCTTGTCCATGCGCTCCGCGGGACCGGGCGTTACCGAATACGAAGCACGCGGGCTCGCCTCCAACGGCGGCGCGGCACCGACGGTCGGCTTCTATCTCGACGAAATCCCCTTATCGCCCCCGGCCGTATCGCAGTCCGGCAAGGTGGTCATCGATCCCAATCTGTACGACGTCGAGCGCGTCGAAGTGCTGCGCGGACCCCAGGGTACTCTGTATGGTTCGGGGTCAGAGCTGGTCCCACTCTTTGAGACAACGGGATAAGTGGAAACTCCGCTCATTACAGGCGAGGATATCGCTTGAAAGGAAGGAGAGCCATGACGAAGAGATCCCGCCGCAATCACTCTGCGGCATGTGCGCCGTGAGGCGCGAGGAGAACCGAGAAGCTATGGACTTCTCACGGCTCAAGTCGGGTTGAGCCAGTAAGGGCGCCGTGAACCTCGTCGAGGTTGGAACGATGAGCTGCAAGAGCCGAACGGCGTTAATTGCCTGCAAGCACAGATGTATATCTCTGATTGGCAGGCTACCACAGGTGTCAAGGTGAAACAGGCGCGTCGACTGGCGCGTGAGTTGAAGTGAGCGTTGGAAGCCTCTGTATGGAGAGTGAACCACGATGAGTGGACCTAGCAGTGCGATCGGGTCAGTTTATTTCGGCTTGTCTCGTGCAGTGGATACTCCGCTGCGTCGTCCTCTTGCCCCGAAGCGAGAGCGATCAGAACTGCCAGGGGTAAAGCTCAACACCTACCACACCAAGGGTTCTCCTCGGGAACACGGGAACCTGCAGTCGAGCGCCGGAACGAAAACATCTGGCGAGCCGCCAAGCCCGGCGATGTCTCGACGCGGGGACAGAGTCCTCGTAGTAGTTTGCGCGCGGGAAAGCCGCGTACATGGCGAAGGGGGACAGTCGATGAGTATAGTGGCGCGGCCGCTGGGGTAAGGGGTGTATACCGCATCCATAGACGACGGTTTGTGGCTCCAGAACGTGCAACGCCAACTGTACGCGCGCAGTCGAGATGATCCGGACTATCGATTCGATGAATTGTGGGGTCTTGTTACCGACCCACGTAATCTTCGGATCGCCTTCGGGCGAGTGCAAGCAATCGCGGCGCACGAACCGCAGGAGTAGACCGGATCACGGTTCGGAAGATCGTGCAGCAAGGAACGGAAGAATATCTTGTCGCAATCCGCGGGGAACTTCGGGGCGGGTCGTTTCACCCGAACCCGGTGCGCCAAGTTCTGATCCCGAAAGCCGGTAAACCGGGGGCCTTCAGGCCGCTGGGTATTCCCACCGTGAAAGACCGAACGGTGCAAGCTGCTATGAAGCAGATCATGGAGCCGATCTTTGAGGCAGGGTTTTATCCTACCTCCTACGGCTTCCGACCTGGCCGCTCTGCACGAGGAGCATTGGCGCATTTAAAAGCGCTGCTGCTGCCGCGTGGAGTGAGTCGCGGGAATGTGGCGGAGAAGCTGCCGTTCCAATGGGCAATCGAAGGCGATATAAAAAGTTGCTTCGATCATATCGGGCATCATGCTTTGATGATGCGGGTGCGCCAGCGCATCGGCGATGGCAAACTCAACCGTCTGATCGTCTCGTTCTTGAAGGCCGGCGTGATGAGCGAAAACCAGTTCATCCGCACTGACAGCGGGAGCCCACAGGGTGGTATTTTGTCGCCCTTGCTCAGCAACGTGGCATTGAGCATCATCGACGAGCGGTACGAGCGACAGGTGTGGCCGCGCAAGGGAACTTCGGGTTCCGTGCTTGGACGCATTGCGAAACCTCTGACCGATCAGACGCTGATAACTCGACGCGCTAAAGCTAACCGTGACACCGACAAACGCCGGGGCCTTCCTGTCTTCGTACCCATACGTTATGCCGACGACTTCATTATCCTTGTTTCCGCGCCTGATCGTGACGCCGGTCATTGCCGGTTGCTAGCCGAGAAGGAAAAGTCCGCGCTGGCTGAGATGCTCAAAACCCAAATGGGTCTGACTCTCTCTCCAGAGAAGACATTTGTCACACCGGTGACCAATACGCTGCGGTTCCTTGGACATCACCTGCGCGTCAGACGGCATCCGCTTCGGCGGCACCTGACGCCGCGCATGGTGATCCCAAAAGACCGCTCGCAACGCCTTCGTCGGAATATCAAACTGATCTTCGATCGGAGCACCATCACCGGAAGCTTGGAGGAGAGGCTGCAACTATTGAATCCCGTCTTGCGTGGCTGGGGGAATTTTTATCGTCACGCGTGGGGCGCCAAAAGCGTCTTCGCAAGTATCGATCACTATGTATGGTGGACTATCCAACGATGGCTCGCCAAAAAGCATCCCCGCACACAAATGGGTCAAATCGCAAAGCAGTACGGTTGGCATAAGCCGCGCATGCGTTCGATGTATTGGCGAGACGGCACCACGGTCCCCGTGGCGTTATCTTCCATCCGCGTTGGACGCTACTACCAGGGCACCGATCCTGGTCCCGACTATGCGTAAACATCGAGGGAGAGCCCGGTGCGTAACGAAAGGCGCACGCCGGGTTCGGTGAGGGGCATCCGGAAACCCCCGAGGCTTTTGCCTTTGGGGCGCCTGATGCCCACTCTCTTTAAAGCTAAAGTAGCATTGTCTGCGATCAAAGGGGAAGAGACCTTGGCGCAATTGGCAACGCGATACGATGTTCATGCGAATCAGATCGTTCAATGGAAGAACCAGTTGCTGGAACGAGCATCCGATGTTTTTGGAGGACCTGGCCAGTCGCCGGAATCGGGCCCTGACATCAAGACTCTGCATGCGAAGATCGGACAACTCGCGCTGGAGAATGATTTTTTAGCCGGCGCGCTCGGACGGTCACCCGGATCGAGCGCCAAGCGATGATCAACCCCAATCACGGATTGAGTCTTACACGCCAAGCCCAGCTTCTGGAACTTTCGCGCGCCTCGCTGTATTACGAGCCCGTGGGGACGAGCGATGAGGATCTGCGGCTGATGCGTCGCCTCGACGAGTTGCACCTGCAGTGGCCGTTTCTGGGCAGCCGCATGCTGCGTGACAAGCTGCGCTTGGAAAGCATCAGTGTCGGTCGCAAACATGTGGCGACGCTCATGCGAAAGATGGGCATTGAAGCAATTTACCGACGTGCCAACACGAGCCGAAAACATCCGCAAAACAAGATCTATCCGTACCTGCTGCGAAATCTGACGATCGATCGGCCGAATCAGGTGTGGGCGACCGACGTGAGCTACATCCCGATGGCGCGCGGCTTTGTGTATCTCGTCGCCGTGATGGACTGGTACAGCCGCCGGGTCTTGAGCTGGCGGATCTCCAACAGCATGACTGCGGATTTTTGCGTCGAGGCGCTCGAAGAAGCGATTACGCGATACGGCGCGCCGGAAATCTTCAATACCGACCAAGGCTCGCAGTTTTCCGCGGCGAACTTCATCGCGGTGCTCGATCGACACAATATCCGCATCAGCATGGACGGACGCGGCGCGTGGCGCGACAACGTCTTCGTGGAAAGGCTGTGGCGCTCGGTCAAGTACGAAGAGGTCTATCTGCACGCGTACGACAGCGTCGCTGCGGCCAAGGCCGGCATCGGTCGTTATTTTGCGTTCTACAACAGCGCCCGTCCGCACACGGCGCTTGACCGCAACACGCCTGATAACGTTTACTTCGAATCTCAGCCGCTCGCGGCGGCTGCATAACCCGCGGAGTTCCACTTATCCCGACCGCGAATTTTGTCTAGATTTGTGGGACCACCTCTGTCCATGGGCGGGACCATCAAGGTCATCACCAACCAACCCAAACTCGGACTGTTCGAAGGTTCCGTGCAGGGAACGGGTTCGTATACCGATGGCGGCGGCGGCAACTACGGCGCCAACCTGATGTTGAACTTCCCGCTGGGCGACAAGCTCGCGGTGCGCATCGTGTTGAGCGATTTGTACCGCAGCGGCTGGATCGATAACAAAACCGTCAGTCCCTTCCCGGTGGCCGTGGAGCTGGCGAC
>JALYIW010000196.1 GCA_030775625.1 Pseudomonadota bacterium
TGTCCCGTAAGTACCGCCAATTGATCGCGAGCCTGATGAAGCTGTTTGTTCAGGGGCGGTAGAGTACCTTCCAATTGTGCCAAGGCTGCTTCCTGCGCGTAAACATCCACCTGCGAAATCGCCCCCAGTTCCAGTTCGCGCTGCAGAACCGTCAGCGATTCTTGTTCGAGTTCAATCATATGCATAGTGCCGGCTATTTGAGCCCGAAGGCTCGCCTCTTCGATCGCGGTCGTTGCGACATTTGCGGTCAAGGTGAGATAAGTGGCGTCCAGCTGGAACCGGCTGGCCTCGGCCTGTGCAGCCAGCGATTCGACATTCCGACGATTCGAACCGAACAAGTCGGGAACGTATGAGACAGTCACCTGGGGTGTAAATAGATTGTAGAGCGGCGTAGGCGATGACAACGCCGGGGACAGAACCCCGAGGGCATCCCGATTTCGAGTGGCTGCAACAGCACCCTGGATCACCGGAAAATACGCTCCCCGCTGGGCCGCCGTGTTTTCCATCGCCTGAAGCAGCGCCGCCTGCGCCGATGCAACGCTGGGATTTGCGCGCAGCGCTTGCTCGACCAGGGCGTCGAGCTCGCCGCAGCCGAACAGCACCCACCAATTTCTCGGGACATCTTCGCCGTCCAAAAAGCGCTGCGGCTCGCCCCCGATGCCCGGGCTGGCGACCGACGTCTTGACGAACGGTTCCGCAGTGTAACGTGTCACCTGCGGTGCCAAAGGCCGCTTGAAGTCGGGCCCGACGCACGCAGTCAAGGCAAGCGCAGTCACACTTAGCGAGATTCGACGCACGAGCGCACGCATCATTCACTGCCCTCTGCCGCGGATTCGGGGAGGATTTTTTGCGCCCGAGAATAGCTCAAGATGAGCACGGGCAGCAGCAGCAGAATCAAAATCGGCGCCAACAGCATGCCGCCGACGACGACCAAGGCGAGCGGCCGCTGAACCTGCGATCCGATGTCTGTGGAAAACGCCGCCGGTATCAGACCGACACAAGCGACGATACACGTCATGACGACCGGGCGTAGTTGGGTGCGGCAGGTCTCCAGCATGGCGGCCGCCCGATCCTGCCCCTGGCTCAAGCGCATATGGTAATGCGACAGCACCAATATGCCATCCATTGCGGCGATCCCAAACAACGCGACGAATCCTATGGCCGAGGAAACGCTGAACGCCGTGCCGGTGATTCGCAATGCGAAAATGCCGCCCAGCAGCGCCATCGGGATGACACTCGCCGCCAGCAAGGCGTCGCGCAATCCGCCGAAATGCAAATACAACAACAAGACGATCAAGGCGATCGCCAGGGGTACCACTATGCGCAATCTTGCGATTGCATCTTGTAGGTTACCGAATTCGCCCACCCATTCCAGTCGATAGCCGCCGGGCAACACGACCTGAGAGTCGACCGCATGCTGCGCTTGCAGAACGGCGCTTCCAAGATCGCGGCCGCGCACGCTGAACTTGATGGGAACGTAGCGTTGTTGCTGTTCGCGATAAATGAACGCGGCGCCGGAAACCAAATGCACATCGGCAACATCCTCGAGCGCTATTTGAATGAGCCCATTGCCCGAACCGGCGGCCGCGGCAACCGGAATCCGACGAATCGCGGCGAGATTTTGTCGGTAAGGCAAACTCAAACGCACCATCATGGGGAAATGCCGGTCACTGGCGCCTTCAAAGAGATCGCCGGCACTCTGACCGCCGATTGCTGCTTGAACCACGGCATTGACATCGCCCGGCGCCAGGCCGTAGCGCGCGGCGCGAGCCCGGTCGACATCGATTCGGATCGTGGGCTGTCCCAGGGAGCGCAGCACCCCCAGATCCGTGATGCCCGGTACCTTGGAAAGTACGGCGGCTATGGTGTGCGCCGTCTTTTCGAGGGTCTGCAAATCATTGCCGTAAATCTTGACGGAGTTCTCGCCCTTGACGCCCGAGGCCGCCTCTTCGACATTATCTTGAATATACTGCGAGAAATTCAGATCGACGCCGGGAAATTGCCGTCGCAATTCGTCGGTCATGGTCTTGGTGAGCTGTTGCTTCGTAATGCCGCCCGGCCATGCCGCAGCCGGTTTCAGCGGCACGAAAAACTCGGCGTTGAAAAAGCCGGTGGCATCGGTGCCATCATCGGGCCTGCCGTGCTGAGAGACGACCGTCTTTACTTCAGGATACTTGCTGATCAGCATCCGCATCCTGTTCACGTACAGATTACTGTCTTCCAGTGAAATGGATTGCGGAAACGAGGCCCGGATCCAAAAATTGCCCTCCTCGAGTTTCGGCAGGAATTCGAGGCCGAGAGACTTGACGGCGATGATCGCCGACAAACCAAACAAGGCCATGGCAGTAAACGTCACGATGCGGTTTGCCAGGGCGAACTCCAGCGCGGGCTCGTACAGGCACCTTAGGCCTCGAACGATTGGCGTTTCCCGCTCTTTGATTTTCTGAGGGAACAACAACAGGCTCAAAACCGGCGCAATGGTGAATGTGGCGATCAACCCACCCGCGATTGCGTAAGCATAGGTCTTCGCCATGGGACCGAAGATATGGCCCTCGATCCCCGACAGGGTAAACAATGGAACGAACCCGGCAATGATGATGGCGGCGGCGAAAAAAATAGATTGGCTCACTTCAGCGGCGGCAACCGATACCATGTTGATTTTTCCATGGAATCCGCTGGGTATGGACATGCGATTCGACCGACTTGGGCCGGGACCGCGAAGCGCATACTCGTCTCCCAGATGTCTGAAGATATTTTCAACCATGATGACGGTGGCATCGACAACCAGTCCGAAGTCAATGGCCCCGACCGACAACAGATTGGCGGACTCGCCGCGGATTACCATGAGGCCGCAGGCGAAAGACAGGGCAAAAGGAATGGTCATGGCAACGATGAAGGCGCTTCGGAGATTTCCCAAAAACGCCCATTGCACCAAGAAAATCAGTGCAATGCCCGCGATCATGTTGTGCAGCACGGTATGCGTGGTGAGCTGAATCAAGTCGCTGCGATCGTAAAGTCGTCGGATGCTCACGCCGGGCGGCAGAAGGCCGCTGCTGTTCACTTTGTCTACTTCATTTTCGACGCGCTTGATGGTCGGCACGCTTTCCGCACCGCGGCGCATCAGCACGATGCCTTGCACGATGTCGTCGGCGCCGTCATTGCCCGCAATGCCGAGCCGCGGCAGATTGCCGATGCTGACTTGGGCGATGTCGCCGATCACCACCGGTGTTCCTTGATTTGCGCTGATAAGCGTGCGACGGATGTCATCGGCAGAATGGATCAGACCCACGCCGCGCACCACCGCGGACTGCTCGCCGAAGTTGACCGTCTGACCGCCGACATTGATATTGGCGTTGCCGAGCGCAGTGAGCACCTGCGGCAGAGATAATCCGTAGCCGATCAGTTTGCGCTGATCGATCGCTATGTCGTAGGTCTTGGTCTTCCCGCCCCAGCCAGTCACATCGATCACGCCGGGCACGGCCTTGAAGCGCCGTTCGAGCACCCAGTCCTGAAGGGTCTTCAAGTCGGTGACCGAATAATTCGGCGGACCGACAACCCGATATCGATAGATTTCGCCGATTGGGCTGGTCGGTGAAATCTGCGGCTGAGCCCCGTTGGGCAATGCGGCGAGCTGCGACAGCCGATTGACCACCCATTGCTCTGCTTGGCCGTAGGTGAAGTCGTAGGTGAACTGCACTTTGACGTCCGACAGACCGAACAACGATATGGTGCGAATTGCTTGCACGTTGGGGATACCAGCCATTTGCACTTCGAGCGGGATGGTGATGTAGCGCTCGATTTCCTCGGCTGACTGACCGGAACTTTGCGTCACGATGTCAACCAGGGGCGGAACCGGATCCGGATAAGCCTCGATGTTGAGCGCGAGAAAGCTCGCCGCACCCACGCCCAGTACAGCGATCAGCATGGCGATGATCAGCACGCGCTGACGCAGCGCGTAAGTGACGACCGCGTTCATGTGGAGGCAGGGACCGCCGCTTGGTCGATGAAAAGAGCGCCCTTCGTGACAATGCGTTCGCCCGGTTTCACGCCATCGAGCACCTCGGCCCAGCCGTCATGGTTGCGACCGATGCGGATCGAACGGTACTCCAGCAAACTTCCGGGCCCGAGCACCCAAACATGGGCAAGGGCGCCTTCGTACACCACCGCGGCCTCCGGCACCGCGGCAGAATTCGCCACGCCACTGGTCAATATCCGGAAACTCGCCAGCATTTCCGGTTTGAGCGCAGCGTCGTGATTGTCGACTTCCGCACGCACGGTCAAGCGATGCGTAACCGGATCGATAACGGCCCCGATGTAAGTCAACCGTGCCGTGAATGCGCGCCCGGGATAGGCGAGCACATGAACTTCCACGGTTTGCGCCAGCCGCACCAGGCCGGCGTCCGCCTCACGTACATTAGCAAGCAACCACACACTCGTTGGATCCGCGATCGTGAATATCGGCGTGCCGCCGCCAGCCTGTAGATACTGGCCGAGTCCGAGTTGCCGCTCCACGACGATACCGTTGATTGGCGCGGTGATGGCTGCGGCAGCGTTCATCGCATGCGAGGATTGCAATTGGTCGATGTCCGAATCGGACTTTCCCAGAATCTTTAGTCGGCTGCGAATAGACCCCAATGCAGTCTCGGCGGCTGTCAGGTCCGCTTCGGCCTGCTGCCAATCTTGCAGGCTGCCGCCTTTGACGTCGTACAAGGCGTGCTTGCGGGTCTCGACTATGCGCGCGATTTTGACCTGAGCGGCCGCGGTGCGGAGGTCGCTCTGTGCTTGAACAAACTCCGACGCCTCCACCATCGCAAGCGGCGCGCCCGCTTTCACCGCATCACCCAGGCCGGCAATCACGCGGGTAACGCGGCCGGAATACGCTGAAAACACCGCAGTGGTGCGGTCGCCATTCACCGCTATTCTGCCCTCGGTGAATTGTTCATCGGCAAAACCATGCAGCACCACCGGCTCAATGCTCAGCGACTTCAGCTGCTGTTCGGTGGCGCGGAATGTACCGGGCGGCGTTGACTCGGCGACCGGAGCGGCGTGCTCATCGAGAAAACGATCGCCCCACCACGCCATGGCGGTGGCCAGAAGAACGAGGATTGCACTTATTGCCGCGATCCGCAGCTGCCGCGCCCGCGACCAGGCTCGGCGATCGATGGCATCCTGGCCGGAGGGAGGTTGTACGCGCATGCTCACTGAGCGTCACTTGGTGCCACGACGGCATCGCTCGTTGAATCGGATACGCGAGAATCGCCCGAACCGGCGGCTGTTGAATGTCAACGGATCCGTAGTTTGGTTACAACTGAAATATTGCAGTGCAACCCAGCGGACGAGTACCTAGTCTGGTATTGCGCGAAATTGCCGCGCCAGCACCTGGCGGAGCGTGTTAACTCGAAGCGGCTTGTCCAGAATCTCGGTGATGCCCTCCTGCCTCGCTCGCCGGTCAATCTCCGCATCGCGATGTCCTGTCGTCAGGATAACCGGAACGAGCGGCTCGATCGCATGGACCAGCCTGGCTAATTCGAGGCCGCCTAGCGGCTGCATACGCTCGTCGGTCAAAATCGCGTCGAAGCGCTTGGGATCGCGACGAAACACGTCGACGGCCGCTCGGGCATCTGAGTATCCGACAGGCTCATACCCCAATGAAGCGAGTATTTCCTCTGTCAGTGAAACCAGTTCCCTGTCGTCGTCGACGACCAAAATTGTCTGCCCGATACCTTCAGCCGCGCTGCGTGGCTCGCCCACAAGACCTTCCGGGGTCGGGATGGCCGGCCAGTAGACTGTCATGCGCGTGCCGGACCCCAGTCGGCTTTCCACTTTGAGCGCACCGTTCATGCGCAAGATGATGTTGCGCACCACCGTCAAGCCAATACCGGTGCCGATGGACTGATGCCGCGTGGTGTAGAACGGCTCGAAGATCGAGGCAATTTGATCTTCGGCTAGGCCGACGCCGGAATCCGCGATCGAGACGCATGCCCATTGACCTGGAACGAGTTGGCCCAATGCGAGCAACTCGGGCTCGCGTACCTCGAGTGCTCGCAAAACGACTTGCAGCACTCCACGCTCCGCCATTGAGTGGATGGCGTTGGAACACAAGTTCGTCAGCACCTGATGAATCTCCGTCGGATCGCCCGCTACCGTCAATCCTTGATCCGGGGATTCTACTTTCAGCCGTACGGACGGCGGAAGAGACGCCTGCACCTGCTCCAGCACCTCAACAAGAACTGGTTGGATTTGCGTCGGTCTATAACTCACGCTGCGATGGGGGTCGAACGTCAACACCCGCCTGACCAGCAGCCTTGCGCGTTCCGCACCCGCCAATAGCCGGTCAATATGGACGTTCGAGGGCAAATCCGCCTTCGCTCCATCGCGAATCAATTCTGCATAGCCAATGATGGCGGTGAGTACATTGTTGAAGTCGTGCGCCACCGACGCGGCTAATAGGCCAAGCGCATCCATTCGCTGAATGGCAGCCAATTCCTGCTCGAGGCGATGTCTAGATTCATCCAGCCGTTCCTGTCGGTTTATGGCAGATCGCAGTGCCACCAGGAGCACCCCCGCCAGAATGGCCAGGCTCAACGTGCGCTCCGCGCTGCTGCGTTCCTCTTGAATCCACGGCTGCAAGACGCTGGACATGGACTGCGAAACCAACACTCTGATCGGATAATCTGCGACTTTCTGCGTCACCTCAATCCTCTCAACCCCGTTGGAGTGAGCGTAGATCACGTTTTCGTCGACTTTTGACAGGGTGCGTTCGACGTGTCGGGCGTTGATATCCGTACTCGAAGCGGGGCCCGGTATGTACTGCGCCAGCGTAACTCCGTCGTCTCGCACCAAACGAATCGCGGTATCGGGCGTGACGTTGATTCCCGCGTAGAATTTCGCGAGATAGTCCAGTGCCACCCGCGCGATGAGGACGCCCGCAAAACCCCCGTCTCGCGCGGATATGCGTCGACTCAAAGCAAAGGTGCGCGTGTCGCCAATGGCGGCGCCGAAAGGCCGGTCGATGTATAGTGCTTCATCGGCGGCATGCTGCGGGGCGGAGAACGCTTCGACATCCTTCAGACTTGTATTCAGCGTCACTTCTTTCGGGCTCACCGCAAGCAATTCTCCCTTTGCATTCGCGACCGCTGCCGAATAAACAAACGGTAAACGCATGATCTGAGATAGAAATTGCTGACTCAGCTGCTGCATGTCGGGGACTCGGCTAGAGGCTGAACCCATCAGATGAGCATAACTCGACATCGCGACATCCACTTCCTGCAGCATCCGCGCGGATTGTTCCGACAGGGCACGGCTCATCGCGACCTGTAGGCGTTCGTTATCCGCAATGATTCTGCGGTAGTCCTGCCAAGCCTCGTAACTATCTGCGGAGATGATGAGAACGATCAGCACGATCCCCGCGAACGTCACCCATCTGCGCAGCGAACTCGAATAGCGACGAACTAGCGCCGCTGGATCGGTCGGCTTCTGGGTGCTGTCGGTCGTCACCGAAGAACGCTGACCGCTGAGTTGAAGATGTATCCGGCACCTCGCTCGGTCGTCAGCAGTTCAGGGTTGGAGGGATCGGATTCAATTTTTCGCCTGAGGCGTAAGATGGTCACGTCGATCGAGCGGTCATAGACTTCCAAGCTGTGCAAACGCGAGCGCTCCAACAACTGGTCTCGTGTCAATACTCGCCGCGGACCGGAGAGAAAGGCACATAGCAAGCTGAATTCGCCGTTGGTGAGCGGCACAACTCGGCCATCGGCAGCCATGAGCCGATGCAACCGCAAATTGAGTTCCCAGCCGCCAAAGCGATAAGCTCGCACCTGGTCATCCGTGGTGGCTGCGGCGGCGCTCGCCTGCGATCTGCGCAACAGTGCGCGGATTCGGGCCAATAATTCTCTCGAGCTGAATGGCTTGGTGACATAATCATCCGCCGCGAGTTCCAGACCCATCACGCGGTCCGCCTCGTCCGAACGCCCACTCAAGATCAAAATGGGAATTTGAGAAATTTCGCGGACACGCCGCGCCAAATCCAGCCCATTCTCACCGGGTAATCGCAGATCCAGGAGCAGCAGATCGACGGGTTCGTTCTCGAGGATGGCCAGCATCTCCCCTCCGCGCCCTACTGCACTCACGCGGAAGTCCTGGCTACTCAGATACTCATGCAAGACCTTTCGTATATCGGCGTCGTCGTCCAACGCCAGAATGTGCGGCAGTATGTGGTCCATGCCGGGATTCTAGCAGCCGGCGCTCAGGCTAAAATCAGGCCGCCATCGACGGGAAGGGTGTGTCCGATCACATACATTGCCAGCGGCGACGCCAAGTACAGGGCGGCGCCGGCGACGTCATCGGGCGTGCCGAGGCGGCCGGCTGGAATACTCCCGATAGCGGCTTCCAGCCGCTGCGCATTGCCGGTGGTCACTCGGGTAAGTTTGGTTTCGACCAAGCCGGGAGCGATACTGTTGACCCGGATGCCTTCCTTAGCCCACGCAGCCGCAAGGGTTCGCGTCAGCCCCACGACGCCGGTCTTCGATGCATTATAGGCGGGATTGCCGATTGTTGCCTGGAACGCGGCTGTCGATCCGATTGTGATCAGCGATCCCCGCGCCTCGGCAAGCATATCGTGGTATTTGAGGCTGCATGCCATCAGGCTGACCAAGTTGACGTCGATGACGCGCTTGAATCCGGCCATGTTGAATTCGCCGCGTTTGTAAATCACGGTACCTTGGGCTAGAACCAGGACGTCGAGCTCGTTAAATGGATTTACATACGATTCAATGGCGTCCAGATCCCCGACATCCACTCGGCTGTAGTGCAGGTGCGCTAGATTAGAACCCTCAGCCTTGGAATAATCCGCGGCACTCCCGCGGGTGCCCCAAACGTACACGGTGGCACCGCAGGAGTGAAACGCCTGGGCAATTCCATTGCCGATACCGCTGGAGCCGCCGACCACCAGCACCGTTTTGCCGCTAAAATCCAGTGAGTACATATTCCTAGTGTAGTTCAATCCAATAAAGGATATAGTTAAAACTATTGTTTTACTAAGATATAACATGAGGCTACGCCAACACAACCCGGAAGCATACACTCGCGATGCGATCAAACTCACCGCGCGGCGGTTGTTCGCGACACGAGGCATAGACGGGGTATCGGTTCGTGAGATCGTCGTCGCCGCGGGACAGCGGAACGGCGGTTCGCTTCACTACCACTTTGGAACCAAAGAAGCGTTGGTACGCGAACTCATCGTGGATGGCGCGAAACTGATCGACGAGCGGCGTAAATCACTGCTCGATGCCGTCGAAAGCAGGTCTCGACCGGCTACCTTGCGCGAGATCGTCGAGATTTTGGTGTGGCCCGCCACCAACCTCGGCGACGCGTCCGGCGGCGAAGAAACATATATCCGATTCATCACTATGCTGCAGATGAGCCATCGTCATATGTTCCTCGACGCGCTGGAAAACCACTGGAATTCCGGATATCTGCGCTGCCTGTCGCATATACGCCAACTGCTGCCGAAAGTCCCCGCGGTGATTTTGAATCAGCGGCTGATCTTCATGGGTATTTATCTACCGGCGGTCATTGCTGCCCGCGAGTCTGCATTGGACGCGCAACACGGTACACACCCTTTCTGGAGCGCTGCGTACACGATGGAAAATCTGGTCGATTCCATCGAACGATTGCTGGATGGTCCGATATCTGCGCAAACGCGCCGCAAAGCATCGGCGAGCTTGCGCCAACCTGCGGCAAAAAACTTGCGATCCGCCGGGAAGTAGTCGGCTATATCGGCGTCAATCACCATGCCGGAGGGGAGCTTGATGAATACCAAGAATGTCTGGAATGTCGGTGATGTGAAGATTACCCGAGTA
Source organism: Pseudomonadota bacterium (assembly GCA_030775625.1). GTDB lineage: Bacteria > Pseudomonadota > Gammaproteobacteria > Steroidobacterales > Steroidobacteraceae > Bog-1198. The sequence continues at coordinate 9,861 of JALYIW010000196.1, forward strand.
GCCGAATTTGATGACTTTGCGCTCGACCCGGAGTTCATTTTTGATATCAAGCCGGAGGCGGTCAAGCAGCATGAGTGGCTGCTGCCGCACTTCATAACCCCGGCAGGCGAGATCCTGGTATCGATCCACGCCTTTGTGATCGAGGCCGGCAAGCGGAAGATCGTGGTCGACACCTGCATCGGCAACGATAAAAAACGCCATACCGCGATGTGGAACAATCTGCAGGGTCCCTTTCTCGACGACTTGGCGGCGGCGGGCTACCCCGCGCAGACCATCGATACGGTGGTCTGCACGCACTTGCACGTAGATCACGTGGGATGGAATACCCGTATGGAGGGCGGCCGATGGGTGCCGACCTTCCCGAACGCCCGTTATCTATTTGGGCGCATCGAGTGGGACCATTGGAAACACGAAATGGAATTGGAGGCGGCGGCTGCCACGGCGGCCGACACTCACGCCGCCCACCTGGTCGAAACTGGGACGGTCATGGGCGATTCCGTACAGCCCATCATCACGGCGGGCCTGCATGACTTGGTCGAGGTGAACCACCAACTGGCGGATGGCGTGACGCTCCAGCACACCCCCGGCCACACACCCGGCCATGTTTGCGTCCGCATATCCTCGAGGGGTCAGCACGCAGTTATCACCGGCGATTTGATGCATCACCCGTTGCAATGTTCTCTGCCGGAATTAGGCACTCATGTGGATTGGAATTCGAGCCGGGGCCACCAAACTAGGCTGAGCTTCTTCAAGGAGCTGGCGGATACCCGCGTCTTGGTATTGGGCTCGCATTTTGCAAAACCCACCGCCGGCTGGGTGGTGTCCGACGGCGAGCGATGGCGTCTTTCCGTCGATGCGCCGGCCTGACGGCCAGCGATGCAATACGGAGTCTGTCGCCCATCCCGCCAGGAGGCGGTCGTGTTCGGACGTCCCTGGGGCGAGGCGGTGGCCGAGGAAGTCACGCGTATCGGCGCGCAGCGCATTTTTGTCTTGGCCGCTGCGACCCTGGCTACAAATATCGGCCTGGAGAGCCAGGTGCACGCTGCCCTCAGCGATCGTCTCGCGGGGTTCGCGACAGGAATACGCGGCCACGCGCCGCGTGCGGATGTCATTGCCGCGACCGATCGGGTACGCGCGAGCGGAGCTGACTTCATTCTTGCGATCGGCGGCGGATCGGTCATCGATGCGGCCAAGATAGTCAGCCTTTGCATTGCCGCGAATGTTCACGACGCGGAACACCTCGGAACCCTGGCGGCGTCACGTCACAAACCTTTGCCGGAAAATTTACCGGTGCGCATTGCGGCGATTCCCACGACGCTCTCCGGCGCCGAATTCACCCATTTTGCCGGTGCGACGGACACTCAGCGCCAGATCAAGGAAGCGTATGCCCACCCCTTCATGGTGCCCCGTTTCGTCGTGCTCGATGCCGCCATCACCGTTCCCACTCCGCGGAGAATTTGGCTGTCCACGGGAATCCGGGCGCTCGATCACGCGGTCGAGTCGATCTGCTCCGTGAGCGCCAATCCCCTGTCGGATGCAACCGCCATTCATTCTCTCAAATTATTGGTTTCCGGCCTGCCGCTGAGCACCGACGCTCCGAACGATATGCAAGCGCGCCTGGACTGTCTAAACGGCGTGTGGCTGTCGGCTGTGGGGTTGCAAAGCGGTGTGCCGATGGGCGCGAGTCACGGGATTGGCCACGCTCTGGGGGGCACCGCCGGTGTTCCGCACGGAGAGACCTCCTGTGTGATGCTTGCTCACGTCCTGCGGTGGAACAAATCGGCAAATGCCGAACGTCAACTCACCGTCAGTGCGGCCATGGGAGACGTGAGCGTCGATGCAGGCGATCTGGTCGGGAGGCTCGTCGCGGGATTGGGGCTGCCGACGCGTCTGCGCGATGTGGGCGTGCTGCGGGGCCAATTTGCGCAGATCGCGTCGACTGCATTTCGCGATCCGTGGACTCAGGCCAATCCGCGTCCCATCGAGTCCGTCGACACTATCGTCGATTTACTCGAGGCTGCTTGGTGAACGCCGGATGCGATCACATGAGGTCGTCGATGGAATCGAGCAAATCGCCATATTTCGCCAAGGCACGTTGCCTTAGTTTCAATTCATGATACGACGGAAATAACTCCTGGCTTGGCGCAAATTCCCGTAGTAATTGCTTCGCGACGGTGATCTTGTGAACTTCGGTGGGACCGTCGGCAAGGGCCAGGAAATAGGACGCCATGACTTGTCGCGCAAACGGCATTTCATCCGACAGGCCCAAGCTGCCATGAACGTGCAGAGCACGCGAGGCAACATCGTGCAAGACCTTGGGCATGGCGGCTTTGATCGCCGCAATATCCTTGCGCACGACGCGGTAATCGCCGTGCTTGTCGATCAACCACGCCGTGCGCAGTACCAGCAAGCGAAACTGCTCGATCTCGATCCATGAGTCGGCGATTTTTTCTTGCACCATTTGCTTGTCCGCGAGTCTGCCGCCCTGAGTCGTTCGCGAGAGAGCTCGCTCGCACATCATATTAAATGCCTTGCGCGCCTCGCCCAGGGTGCGCATGGCGTGGTGAATGCGGCCCCCGCCGAGCCTCACCTGGGCAACGACAAATGCTTGGCCCGGTTGGCCCAGCATGTGATCGAGAGGCACCCGCACATTGCTGTAGCGAATATACGCGTGCGTCGCCACCTCCTCGGAAATATCGCCCACGTTGCGAATGATTTCTATGCCGGGCGTCTGTGCCGGTACGATGAACATGGACATGCGCTCGTGCGGCGGGGCATCAGGGTCCGTAACCGCCATCACAATAGAGAAGTCGGCAAATCTCGCATTGGAGGAGAACCATTTCTCGCCGTTGATGACCCACTCATTGCCCTGTTGCACGGCGGTCGTGGTAAACACCAGCGGATCGGCGCCGCCCTGCGGTTCGGTCATCGAGAAGCAGGAAACAATGTCGCTGGCCAGCAGCGGTTGCAGATATCGGCGTTTTTGCTCCATGGTGCCGTAATGCGCCAGAATTTCCGCGTTGCCGGAGTCCGGCGCTTGGCAGCCGAACACGATGGGGCCGAACCGCGAACGCCCGATGATCTCATTCATGAGGGCAAGCTTTACCTGACCGTAACCGGCTCCTCCCAGTTCGGGCCCCAAATGACAGGCCCAGAGCCCCTGCTCCTTGACGATCGACTGTAAGGGCTTCACCAGTTTTAGATGCGGCTTGCTTTTGACGTCGTAAGGGCTGCCCAAGACGTAATCCAGGGGCTCCACTTCTTCAAGAACAAATGCCTCTATCCAATCCAGCTGCTTTTGAAAATCCGCATCGGTTTCGAAATCCCACGCCACGCGCTACTTCCTTTGATTGATGAGTTAAGGGGTCTACAAAATGTGAGGTTGCCGGAAAATGAATCGGCCTAATCACGCTGCAAACGGGCAGCGGTCTGAGCTTCGTTTCGCATATATCCGTCGAATGCGTCCAACACCGACATGTCTAGATCAGGCGTCGAGCCGTTGCCGAGGCGAATGAGCTGTAAGCAAAACCATCCCTGCTTGCCCCATGTCTCGATTTGCCTGTGCAAGGCCGGCGCAACATCCTTTCCAAGCGCGTCCGGTGCGAGCGCCAGCCGATGTTCCCACGTCGTTCCGCGGTCGACCTCGCCCGCGAGCAGCCGGCGCGGCAATTCCGGATCGATGCACATGGGGCGCCCCAACCCGATCAAGTCGGCACTGCCGTCCGCTAGGGCTTCCTCCATGCCTGATTTCGTTCGAAATCCGCCTGTGACCATCACCGGCATATTCGCCACCGGCTTGATGAGCGACGCGTATTCCAAAAAATAGGCTTCGCGGCGCCGAGTACTGTCCCTTACCCGCGCGGCAGGGACGGGTTCTGAGCCGGCACCAATCATCACCAGCTGTTCATAGGTGCCGCCGGATAGTTCGAGCAGATCGATTTTCTCCGCGCCGAGCCACTTGACCACCCGCTGGGCATCCTCGTTGCTAAAGCCCCCGGCTTGGAAATCCGCGGAATTCAGTTTCACGCCGATAGGGAAATCGGCCCCGACCGCCGCACGAATCGCGCGCGTGATCTGCAGCAAAAACCGTGCGCGATTTTCCAGGCTTCCGCCCCATTCGTCGCTGCGTCGGTTGGCGACAGGCGACAAGAACTGCGAGATCAGATATCCGTGTGCCGCGTGGATTTGCACGCCGGTGAAACCGCTGTCGCGCGCGACCGCTGCCACGCTCGCAAAGCGTCTGATCAAGTCCAATATTTCCGCTTCGCTCGCGCCGCGCGGCTCACCGAAACCATCCCCCGGTATTTGCAGCGAAACGGCCGACGGAGCGAGCGGATTCGCGTTCAAGGACTTCGGCGTCTGCCGCCCCGGATGATTGATTTGCATCCACAGGTGATTTCCCGCCGAGGTTCCCGCCTTGGCATAGGCCCGGAGCCGGTCGAGACCGCCGTTATTGTCAATGACGACGTTGCCGGGCCGCTCCAGGTGAGTACGGTCGATTTGGACATTGCCGGTAATCACCAGGCCGGCGCCGCCTTCGCTCCAGCGTCGGTACAGATGCTCCAATTGGCGCGTAGCGCGATTCATAGGATCGGCCAAACCTTCGGTCAGGGCGGCTTTGCACAGACGATTCGCCAGCCGCGCACCGCACGGCAATTCAATCGGGCTGTCGATCGCGGGAACCATATTCATGGCCTGCGGTGCTTTTCCCGTTCGCGCAGTTCGCGCCGTATTATTTTGCCGGTGTTGGTCATGGGCAGTGAATCCACAAACTCGATTTCCCGGGGATATTCGTGTTTCGCCAAGCGATTACGCACCGACAGGCGTATTTCATCCTTCAGTTCCTCACTGCCCTGCTGGTCGGCGACCAACACGACGAAGGCCTTGACGATCTCTGATCGCTCCGCGTCCGGAATGCCTATCACCGCGGCGCGCAAGACTTTCGGGTGGCAGGAGATCGCGTCTTCGATTTCCGCCGGGCCAATGCGATAGCCGGAACTCTTGATCAGGTCATCGGCGCGGCCGCGAAACCAAAAGAACCCGTCCTCGTCGCAGATGCCAAGATCGCCTGTGATCAACCAGTCGCCGGCAAACTTCTCGCTGCTCGCCTTCGCGTTTTGCCAGTACTCGAGCAACATCACCGGATCTGGGCGCTTGAACGCGATATTGCCTAGTTCGCCGGGCTGCAGGACGACTCCCGCGTCGTCGACGATCGCGGCGACATGCCCCGGCATGGCGCTGCCTAGAGACCCCGTCTTGGTGTGGCCCAGGCTTGCGCAGTTACCGAGTACCATATTGCACTCGGTTTGACCGAAACCTTCGTTGATCGTGACGTTGAAAACGGCATTCATTTCTTCGAGCAGCTCTTTACCCACCGCTTCGCTGCCGCTGATGATGCTGCGCAAATTCACGCCGAAACGCTTTCGGGCGCCCGGTATCTGGCGAATCAGCTTCAGGACCGTCGGTGTCAGCAGCACATTGCGAACGTTGTGGCGCGCCATCATCGACATGGCTTGTTCTGCGTCGAAGCTGGTTGCGTGGTAGGTCAGCACGGGATTGCCATAAAACCAGGCGGGCATCAACACGTCCATCAATCCCGCAAGCCATGACCAGTCGGCGGGCGACCACAGCAGATCGCCTTTTTGCGGATAAAAGTCATACAGAACTTCGACTCCCGGCATGTGGCCCAGCATGCAGCGGTGCCCCTGTAAGGCGCCTTTGGGCCACCCTGTGGTACCCGACGTGTAGTTGATGAAGGCGGGAGTGTCGGGAGTCAAGGGCAATGTCTCGAACGCATCGGAAGCGCAGTTCATCGATTCCCACAGGGAGCCGGCATGCTCGCCTTTGCCGTCGATCACGAATACGGTTTCGAGGCCGGGAGTTCGAACTCGGAGATCTTGAATTTTTTCCAGATTTGCCAAATCGGTGATAACGACCTTGGCGCCACTATGATTCAGACGATATTCCAGCGCATCGCCCCCGAAC
>JALYIW010000197.1 GCA_030775625.1 Pseudomonadota bacterium
TCTTGGCACTCGACCACGATACCCGAAGGGATATGGGTGATGCGGATGGCCGAATCGGTCTTGTTGACGTGCTGGCCTCCGGCGCCGGAGGCGCGAAACGTGTCGACGCGTAAATCGGCGGGGTTCAATTCGATGGCTTCGACTTCATCCAATTCGGGAAGTATGGCCACGGTGCAGGCCGACGTATGAATGCGCCCTTGCGCTTCGGTCGCGGGCACGCGCTGCACGCGGTGAGTTCCTGATTCGAACTTCAACAACGAAAACGCGCCCCGTCCGATGACGCGGCTGATGATTTCCTTGTAGCCGCCGTGTTCCCCTGGGCTGTCGCTCAAGACTTCCACCGCCCAGCCTTTGGATTCCGCGTATCGGGTATACATGCGAAACAAATCTCCGGCGAAGATTGCCGCCTCATCACCGCCGGTGCCGGCGCGAATCTCCAAAAAAATGTTGCTGTCGTCGTTCGGGTCCTTGGGCACGAGCAGACGTTGTAGCTCGAGCTCGTGCGCCGCAATTCGTGGGTTCAATTCGGCAAGTTCTTCCTCCCCCATGGCTTGGGTCGCCGCGTCCTTGTCTGAGGCCAGCTCGTGCGCGATGAGCAGATCGCCTTCGAGCGCGACGAAGCGGCGGTAGCGCTCGACCAGCGGCCCCAAACGCGAGTACTCCATCGAGAGTTCACGAAAGTGGTTTTGACGCGAAATAACGCCCGCATCGGACAAAAGGCGGCTGACTTCCTCGAACCGCTCGTCCAATTTTTCGAGCTTGCGCCTGATGGAATCTTTCATGGCCGCGAATTATAGCGGCCTTGAGAGTTAATGCCGGTCGCGTTCTTCGATCAGAACGCGGGTCAGGGTCTCAGCCAGCGAGGAATCGGCCTGTTCCGCGGCTTGCCGCAAGGCCTGAGTGGGATTGTGCAAAAGCCGATTGGTCAGGGTATTGGCGAGGAAATCCATGACTTCGTCGGCAGATTTGCCCGCAATCAGCAGACGCCGCGCCTGTTCGACGGTCTGAATGCGGATCGCCTCTGCCTGCTCACGCAGCGCTCGGATGGCGGGACCCGCGTCATGAGCCCGCGATTCGCTCAAGAATCGCGCGACTTCTTCATCGATGAGGAGCTTCGCGCCACCGGCGGCGACTTCGCGCTGCTGCCGGTTCTCGTCGATCAGCTGTTGCAGATCGTCGATGGAAAACAGATAGACGTCTTCCAAGTCGCCAACGGCGGCCTCGATATCGCGCGGCACGGCAAGATCCACCATGAAAATCGGCCGCCGCCGCCGCGCCCGTATGGCCGCTTCCGCGGCGCTTTTGGTAATGATGGGGACCGCGCTTGCCGTGCAGCTGATGACGATGTCCGCCTGAGCGAGTTCTTTGTCGAGATTCGCGAGTCCAACGGCATGCGCCTTGAGTTCCGCCGCCAATGCCTGAGCGCGGCCCAAGGTGCGGTTGGCTATTACCATGCGTTTGATGCCCGCGGCGGCGAAGTGCCGCGCAGCCAATGCGTTCATTTCGCCGGCACCGACCATCAGAGCGGTGTGGGCGCTCAAGTCAGAATACACCTTGCGCGCCAAGCTCACCGTCGCTGAGGCGATCGACACGGCGTTGGCGCCGATGCGAGTCTCGGAGCGGACCCGTTTGGCGGCTGAGAAGGCTGCTTGGAACAGTTTGTTGAGCGCGGGGCCGGTGCTGCCGGCTGCCTGCGCCACCCGGTAGGCCTCTTTCAACTGACCTAGGATTTGTGCTTCTCCGAGCACCATCGAATCAAGACCTGAAGCGACGTTGAAGGCATGCTCGACGGCCCCTGATTCCTGATGTACATACAGGCTGGACGCCAGATCGAGACTATTGCCGTGATGTCTCTCGAGCCACTGAGATAATTCGGCGCCGCTGGCCGAGCCTGTCCAGTACAGTTCGGTGCGGTTGCAGGTCGACAGGATCACTGCCTCGACGACCCCATTTTGCTGCCGTAAGGTGCGTAACGCCGCGACCAATCGCTCCTCGCTGAACGCTATTTTCTCGCGCAGCGCCACCGGCGCGGTCTTGTGATTGATACCGAGGATTTTCACTGCCATTGGCGCGTTCTGTCCGTAACCTGCTAATTCTGGTGGAACGGGTACTCCTAGAGCAAGCAGGAATCCACGGCACCCGGGGGTTCATTTAGCTATAGTGCGGCGGTGTTCTCGATTTCAATCGTTTCAAGGGCTTCGATCGTGCTGGGGCTCGCCGCCTGCGCTGCCTGTGCCGGTTTGGCAACAAAATCCGCTGAAAATCGCGCGCCGCCGTCATTTTATACCGTCACGGCCGAGTTAACGCTCGCGCGTCACGAACCTCGGGTCGCGGTGAGTTGAATTCATGCGCTCCCTGCTGTTAGCGGTATTTTGCTGTGCGCTCGCGGCTTGCATGACCACGCGCGCGCCGCCGCCGCCCGGCGCCAAATGGGAGCAGCGAGTGAGCTATTTGCAAAAAACTAGTACGTGGCAGCTCGATGGCCGCGTTGCCGTGGCGCTCGGCACGCAGGGCTGGCAGGCGACACTGAACTGGCGCGAGCAAAATGACTCCTGGGAGGTGCATCTTGCGGGACCGTTCGGTGTGGGCGCGCTGCTGTTGAGGCGAACTGCGCAGGGCCTGTCTTTGAACGGCACGCCCCCCAGCGAGTCAGTATTGTCCCAATTGCAGGAAAAATTAGGATTCGACTTGCCGCTGGATCACTTGCGCTACTGGGTGCTCGGCGTACCCGATCCGAGCGCCGCCTTCGAACTCACGCGCAACGATCAAGACCGCGCATCGAAACTGACTCAGGACGGTTGGAGCGTCGATTTTGATCGCTATGTGTCCGTGCAGGGCGATCTGCTGCCGGCACACGTGGTGGTGAGTCGGGAGGGCGTCCGGGTGCGCATCGTCATCGATCATTGGACATTGAAGTCGTGAGGGATTCTGCGTCCAAGGCGTGGCCGGCGCCCGCCAAGCTCAATTTGTTTTTGCATATCGTGGGCCGACGGGCCGATGGCTATCACGAATTGCAGACCTGCTTTCAGTTCGTCGATCTGTGTGACGACATCCGCATCGAGGTGCGCGCAGACGGCGGCATTCACCGGGTCGCCGACCTAGCTGGAGTGCCGAAGGATACGGATTTGTGCGTGCGCGCCGCCAAAGCGATCCAAGCCGCTTCCGGCTCGCGGCTGGGGGCGGACATCGGAGTGCTCAAGCGCATACCGATGGGCGGAGGCCTAGGGGGCGGCAGTTCGGATGCGGCGACTTGTTTGGTGGCTTTGAATCATTTGTGGAAACTGCACTGGTCCGTCGAAGATCTGGCGGCGCTCGGATTGAAGTTGGGGGCGGATGTGCCGGTCTTCATCCGGGGCCGAGCCGCGTGGGCGGAGGGAATCGGCGAGCGGCTGACGCCTTTGTTTGGCGCCGAGGCGCCCCCTGAGACTAACTATTTGATTTTAAAACCGAATATCGGCGTGAGCACGGTGGATGTATTTACCGACCTTGAATTGACAAGGAATTCAGCGCCCATCACAATTCACGGTTTCCTGGCGTCCGGTGGACGGAACGACTGCGTAGGGGTAGTGCGGCGCCGATATCCTGAAGTGGCACGTGCGCTCGACTGGCTGTCGGGTTTTGGCGCGGCGCGCCTGACGGGTACCGGGGCCTGTGTGTTCTTGGA
>JALYIW010000198.1 GCA_030775625.1 Pseudomonadota bacterium
AGCACCTTGTCGATGGCCTTCGCGAGCGCAGCGGAATCCCCCTTGGGTACGACAAATCCAGTGACGCCATTGTCCACCACCTCCGGCAACCCTCCCGCATCGGAGGCCACGACCGGAATCTCGCAGCCCATGGCCTCCGCGGCGGGTATTCCAAATCCTTCCTCCAGCGAAGGAATCACGGAGACTCTGCTGGCGCGGAAGTACTGCGGTAAATCCTTGTTCGCGACCCAGCCGAGAAACTGCGTGCAATCGGCGATTCCCAAATCCCTCGCCAGCTTCTCGAGTACCGGTCTCTCAAATCCGTCACCGGCGATGATCAGAGTGATGTCGGGGTATTTCCGCCGCAGATTGGCTACCGCTTCAATCAGAAACCGGATGCCCTTGCGCGGAAACAGCTGGCGGCAGGCGAAAACCATTCGAGGTCCGAAATTTGGCGCGCCCCTCTCGCCCTCGCTTGGGGGGCTGAACCGCCGCAAATCGGCGCCGTTCATGACCACGCTGATCGATGACTCGTAAGCGCCGGCGTGCAGCGCATGATTTTTGCAATCCTCGCTGATGGCTGTCAGCGCCGTGGCTCGTCGCAGCGTCCAGGCAAGCACCGGTTTGACATACCACCGGGTCGGAAAATCGTAGCCTTCTGCCACATTGACGTAGACGTCACCGCCGTGCAGCGTGATCACGGAGGGGATGTTCAGCGCTCGCGCGGCCGCCACCAGCGCGGGACCGGTCGGGATTGCCCAGTGCCCGTGCACGACCTGCGCACCGAAGCGCCGACCCTCCAGCACCGAATGACGGTATTGAGCCATCAAATACCGGGACATGATGATAAGACGATTCAGCTTGGCAAGCTTCGAGACCTTGCTTTGCGCGACCCGGCCATAGGTCAGGTCATCCGGCAATTCAAACGGGAATCGAACCACTTCGACTCCATCGAAGGTCTCGCGCAAAGGAATCCCGGGCCGGCCCGGGGTCACGACGCAGACTCGATGACCATGCCGGACGAGGTGCCGGTTAATGTCGTGAACGTAAATCGCCTGCGTGTCGTCGGCGTACGATGGATACCAATAGGTCGGGCACAATATTCGCAGTGGCGTGACCATTATGCTCTCGTGATTTGCTGCGATGCCGGGCTCGCGAATGGATAGCTTCGACGCACGCGATCGACCTCGGCACGCTGACGTTGCGCGCTCCAGCCCAACTCCTCGCCGGCGATGCGCGCGCAGGCATCGAGCGTGGCCGAGTTTGCGATCGACCCGGTGCCCAGATCAAGGCGGCGAAGCACGATATCCGCAAGTGTCACGACCATCTCGCTGCGCGCCGCATAACGCGCTTCCGCTGCGAGCGTCATTCCGTCCGGAAGCAATGTAGTACCGTCTTGCAATTTCATCACCTCGCTCCAAAGGGTACCAAATGTATCAGCCAGGTGCGTCACGGCACCGGCCGGGAAACCGAATCCGGTGCGCCGCGCTATCCCGCCGAGTAGTTCATCGCGATCGCGAAAATCACCGCCGTGCACGGCCGTGGTGTTTGAGCGGCATTCCCGGCCCTCCATGTGCAGCTTGCCCATGATCAAATCGACTGTTCTTTCGGCCAGCAAACGACCCATCGTCCAGCGAACACTCATTCCCGAAATCAGGCCGTCTGGTCCTCCGGCAGCACCGTGGTCCACCAGCACCGATCGTTTGCCAAAGCTCAGGTCCTTGCTGTCGGGATCGTTCTCGCCGAACGGCAGCAATCCCGCGTTCACGACCGCGATATCGCTGCGCGTGATGCCCAATGCGGGGCAGGCCTCGCACACTTCCTGCACGAACCCCTCGATCTCCTCTTCGGTGACGGTCAGATCAAACGGATTGCCCTGATAGACCCGGCTATTCACACCGATCAGCGTGTAATCGCGCCACGGCGCCATGAAGAGATGCCGGTTCCCGCGGCTCAACCAGGCGTCGGGATCCTTGTAGCGCGTCTGAATGCCGATGCCCATGTCGGGCAGCAATTTTCGATTGATTACGATCGCCATGTCGCGGGACAGCGGCACCTCGAGGCGTACCTGGGCCTGCGCGCCGCGCAAGAACGCCGGCGCGTAAGGGCCGGTCATGTTCGCGACCAGTTTGGCGCGGATGTCGAACACCTCGCCCGTGCATTGATCGCGGGCGGTGACTCCCTCGATGCGGCCGTCGCGAACCAGCAGTCCCTGCGCAGCACAATAATTCAATGCGACCGCGGAGGCCGCCTGGGCGGAGCGGACGATGCAGAAAACGATTCTCGGTGGATTGAGCATCTGTCCGTCGAAGAAGACCCCCGCCCCGCTCAGGCCGGGAGCATTGAAGGCCGGGAACTTGGCAAGGAATTCGCCTTTGGACAAGATAAACGGCAATGGGATGTGCTGGCCACGGTTTTCAACTCCGCGGTTGCGCCCCGCCGTGAACATGTTCAGCAGCGCGAATGCCGCGCGCAGCGGCGTTTTTCCGCGCATCCCCCATCCGTACGTCGGCAGCGCGAACGGTATGGGCCGCGTCAGGTGCGGCGCAATTCTGAGGAATGCGCCGCGCTCCGCACAGGACTCGCGCAGACGCGCTATATCGAGGTGTTGCAAGTAGCGAATGCCGCCGTGCAATACCTTGAGCGACTGTGCGGAAGTGCCGCCGCCGAAGTCAGCCTGTTCGATCAACGCGACTCGCAAGCCGCGCATCGCCGCATCCCACGCGGTACAAGCCCCGGCGATGCCGCCGCCGATCACGACAACATCGAACATTTCTCCGCTCAATCTCTTCAAGGAATGTTCGCGTTCCTTGCTCGAGCCGATGGGGGCCACTTCCGCACTGCGAATTTCAGGCATTTCGTCGAACGCGCCAAAAACGCAACTATAACCCGCAACCCATCGGTGCGTCCGGCTACCTGAGTCACAGATCTGGCAAGACTACGTTAAATGGAGGCGGAACCAGAGCTGGGTTTTGGCATCCGAATCACGGCTGCACGACGAGTTTGTTATCATTTGGGCCTATGAATAATGGCCACGAAAAGCTTTTCTCGTTCCGCTGGGACATCGACCACCGTGCCTGCATCACCGACGGTTTGCCGCGCGTCATGCAGGTATGCGGTGAATTCGGCGTCAAGAATACGTTTTTCATCAACATGGGCCGATCGACCAACCTGAAGGAATGGCTGAGCAAGGGCGGCCTTAAGGGTTCGAAGGCGAAGCTTCAGGACATGGAAGCGATCCATCTTATCAAGAAAATTGGCTGGCCGCGTTTCATACTCGAGACACTGTTATCGCGTCCCGTCGGGCGCTCGCTGGTCGGACATCTTGAAAAGCTGGTTCAGGCGGGACATGAGCTCGGTCAACACGGAGGATCGGATCACGTCGTCTGGAGTAGGCGCTTCTACCAACTGCCGGAACACGTGATTGCTGAGGACGTATCGGAAGCTCATGCCGAAATTACCCGGTTATTCGGCGCGCCGGCCGGATTCACATCGCCCGGTTTCAAATCGGACGAACGAATCACCCGCATCGTGGAGCGACTGGCATTTCTCTACGATGGTGACGCCATCGGCGGCGATCCGCATCACCCGAAAATCGAAGAAATCAATGCGCGGCACTGGCGTATTCCGGTGACCTTGTGCGGGCCTCGGACCGTGCCGCTGCTCGAGTGGCACGGCGCGCGAAAAACGTCGATGCCGCAAATCATCGAAGACCTCGAGACGCGGCTGAATCAAAGCGCTTGGGTCGTTCTGTATGGTCATCCCTGCTACGAAGGGGTGAATGACCATGTGTTGCGAGAGGTGTTCCGGACGGTTTTAAATCGCGGCTATCGCTTCGTTACGCACGCGCAAATGGCCGAACGGCTGGCCGATTCCGAGAAATCCGTCGCCTTGAACTAAAGCTGGGAGCAAGCGCGCCTTCGTCCCCCGAATAATTACCGAGTCGCGCTCAATAATTTATTCAATCGGTCACCGGTTTCGGCGCGTCCCAGAATCGCGAGCGTCAGATCGATCGGTGGCGACACGGTGCCGCCGGTCATCGCGATCCGGATGGGTTGGGCGATCTTGCCCAAAGACAGCCCGGTTTGCAGGGCGAAATCATTGAGCGCCGCATGGATCGGGCCGGCCGACCATTCTTGCAGCTTCTCGAGCCGCGCGGCCACTTCGGTCAGCGCGGCGATGATGTCGGGCGTGAAGTGTTTGCGAACGGCCTTTTCGTCGTAAGCGGACGGCGCGCGAAAAAAGAAAACGCTGTTGGCCGCCATATCCTTCATCGTCTTGGCACGTTCCCGTTGCGCAAGGATGATCTGCACCAGGTGATTGTCGCTATTTGCGTCGACGCCCGCCCGGGCGAGATGCCAACGCAGCGGGGCGACCAGGCTCGCGGGATCCGTGTGCATGATGTGTTGCTGGTTGAGCCAGGCGAGCTTGTCGGCGTTGAAGGCCGACGCGGATTTGTTCACATCCTTGATGTCGAACAACTCGACAATCTGCCGCATCGTGAACACCTCCTGATCGCCATGCGACCAGCCAAGGCGCACCAGGTAATTAAGCAAGGCCTCAGGAAGAAAGCCATCGTCCCGATATTGCAGCACACTGACCGCACCATGCCGTTTCGACAACTTGGCGCCGTCCGACCCGAGAATCATCGGCAGGTGCGCATACACCGGAGGCGGACACTGCAGCGCGATGAGCATGTTCATTTGCCGCGGCGTATTGTTCAAATGATCGTCGCCGCGGATGACATGCGTGATCCGCATGTCCATGTCATCGACTACGACGCAAAAATTGTACGTGGGTGTGCCATCGGTGCGGGCGATGACCAGATCGTCCAGCTCGGTGTTCTGAAATACCACCTTGCCGTGCACGACGTCATGAACGGCGACTTCCCCCTCCAGCGGGTTCTTGAAGCGCACGACAAAGGGCGCGCCGGCCGGGACATCGGTACGGTTGCGGCATCGGCCGTCGTAGCGGGGCTTTTGTGCACGCGCCATTTGCGCGGCCCGCATCTGCTCGAGTTCTTCCTTGCTGCAATAGCACCGGTACGCCGTGCCTTGGCGAAGCATCATTTCGGCCACTTCCTTGTACCGGTCGAATCGTTTGGTCTGATAGAACGGCCCCTCATCATGATGGAGCCCAAGCCATTCCATGCCGTCCAAAATCTGCACAATCGCCTCGTCGGTCGAGCGCTCCCGGTCCGTATCCTCGATTCGCAGCACGAAAGTGCCATGAAAACGCCGCGCGTAGGCCCAGCAGAACAGGGCTGTGCGTACTCCGCCAATATGCAAAAACCCGGTGGGACTTGGTGCGAAGCGGGTACGGACAACAGTCATGTTGGTGCCATCTGAGCTAAAAGGGCCGGATTTTAGCAGCTACGTCCGAGCCTTGCCGTCGGAACCGCCGACGACATCTGCGCATCCGGTACGCTACCGCTTGTCCCCTCCCTAGTGTTAGCATTCTCGCCCCGGCAACGGGCGGTTAGCTCAGCGGTAGAGCACTGCTTTCACACGGCAGGGGTCACAGGTTCAATCCCTGTACCGCCCACCAAAAATCAAGCACTTAACCAATATCAGCCACGCGGCACGGAAATCCGCACGGAAAAGCTAGGGAGGCGATTGGTATTCATAGAGGCCATGCCGCTACGCATCGTCTTTTCAGGCAGCGCTGCGGATCTAACGATCTATGCCGCCCACTAGTCGATGGTGGTGCTCACCACCGCCGAGGCGGCGCTCTCCACGTTGGCGGTCGAATAGGTGCTCATGGAGAAATACCAAGTACCGGGCGACAAATTGCTGACTACATAGGTGACGGTGCCGGGATTGGCAATCTGCACGGTCGTCGACAAAGCGGTTGCGCTGGTGCCGTAATATATTCGATAGCCTGCGAGGTTGGTCAAGGAACTGCCGTCCGTGTTCTGTGTGGGCGCCGACCATGTCAGGGTGGCGCTCCCCGTGGCGATCTGCGTCACCGCAATCGGGAAAGCCGGTAACGAGGCGCTCGTGGTGCCGTCGCTGACACTGATCGTGATATTCGAATAGGTGCCGACGTCGGCCGCCGTCGGGGTGCCAGACAATTCCCCCGTCGTAGCATTAAAAGTAGCCCAGCTGGGCGCGTTTTTGATACTGAAGCTCAGCACGCCGCCGCTCGGATCGCTGGTCGTCGGCGTAAAGTGATAGGTGTTGCCGCTGACCACCGAGGTGGGGGGTGTGCCGGATATGGTCGGGCTCGCCGCGGCGGCAGGCTTTGACACAACGATAGTGAACGGCGCCAGCGTGGCGCTCTGTGTCCCGTTGCTAACACTGATGCCGACGCTGGGAAAGCTGCCGACCGCCGTAGTCGGCGGCGTCCCGGATAGCTGGCCGGTCGTCGTGTTGAAGCTCGCCCAACTCGGTCGATTGGCGATGGAGAACGTCAACGTGTGTCCAGCGGGGTCCGTTGCCGTGGGTTGAAAAGTGTACGCCTGCCCGGCCACCACCGCGGTCGGCGGCTTGCCGCCAATGACGGGAGTATCGCTCGTGGTGGGTGCCGTCACTGTGATGGTGAATGGCGCCAACGCAGCACTCGCGGTGCCGTTGCTCACGCTGATGATAATGTCCGAATCGACACCGATTTGCGCGCTGGTGGGCGTCCCGGACAGCTGGCCGGTCTTCGTGCTGAAGGTTGCCCAGCTCGGAGCGTGGGTGATCGAGAACGTCAGCGATTTGGACGCGGGATCGGTGGCGCTGGGCAGGAATGTGTACGCCTGACCGGCCACCACGGAAGTCGGCGCTTTACCGCTGATCACCGGAGCGCCGGACGTGCTTGCCGTCACCGTGATGGCAAAAAGAGGCAATGCGGCGCTGCCAGTTCCATCGCTCACGACGATGGCAATGTTCGAGTACGTGCCCACTTGGGCCGCGGTCGGGGTTCCGGACAGCTCCCCGGTCAATGTACTGAAGGTCGCCCACGACGGATTGTTACGAATCGAGAAGGTGAGCGCCCTGCCGGATGGATCGCCGGCGCTCGGTTGAAAAATGTAGGTTTGTCCGGCTGTCACCGACGTTGCCGGATTGCCGCCGATGACGGGCAAATCGCTCGCTACCTGGGTTTCGGCGTTGACGCGAATCGTAAAGGGACCCACCGTGCCGGTAAGGGTGCCATTGCTGGCGATGATGGTGATATCCCCACTGAGTCCGACATCGCCCGCCGCCGGCGTGCCCGAAAGTGTGCCCGTGGCGGTGTCGAAAGTCGTCCACGACGGCTGTCCTTCGATCGCGAAGGTGGTGACGCCGTAGCTCGCAGACACCGTGGGCACGAAGGTGTACTTGACGCCTACAGTCGCGCTGGCGGCAGGCTGGCCCTGCACGATAATCTGCGTGCTCGATGTACCTGAGTCGGCGGCGACCGTGGCGCTAGCAGTATCAGTGGTGCCGCTGCTGCTACCATCGAAGCAGCCGGAGAGACTCGCGGCAAAGATACATCCAAGAATAAAACGGTAAGCCATGGTGTGCTAGCCCCTCTGGTCATGTCGGTCGCGACGATTGACATCGCAAAGCAGCCGCATAAACGAGGGATGACGACAGCGCGTGCGAACACGACCGCCGGCAACCCCGCTATCTAAGGTTTGCAGACCCTAGACCGGAGGCTTTGCGTCCCCACCTCTCGGTGGGTTTGCCAACTCAATGACTGTAGTTAAACCGCTGTCCGATTCCTTTTCAATTGTCTGTCTCATGCGACAGCAAGTGCGCAATCAGGCGGAAAAAACCGAGTGACATAATCACGCTCGCACCGTATGCCTCAACTTTTTTTCGCTCAGGTTTTAATCACATATCGAAGGCGGCGACACGATATGTTATGTGCGCTTGCATGACCGCGTTATACTGGTGAAACAATGAAATTACTCGTCACCGGAGCCGCGGGCTTTATCGGATCTGCCACCGCCAAGCGCCTTCTCGATCGCGGCGACCAAGTCGTCGGTCTGGATAATTTGAACGAGTATTACGACGTTGCACTCAAGCACGCGCGGCTCGCGCGGTTACAGGCACAGCCGGCTTTTCGTTTCGTGCACGCGGACCTCGCCGACAACCAAGCGATGGCTGCGCTGTTCGCCAAGGAAGGATTCGAGCGCGTCGTGCATCTCGGCGCTCAAGCGGGTGTTCGCTATTCCTTGAAGGACCCGCACAGCTATATCCAGAGCAATCTCGTCGGAATGCTCAACGTGCTCGAAGGCTGCCGTCACAACGCGGTCGCGCATCTGGTATACGCATCCTCGAGCTCGGTCTACGGCGCGAGTGCGAAGCTGCCGTATTCAGTGCATGAACCGGCTTCCCATCCCGTGTCCCTGTATGCGGCCACCAAAAGGGCGAATGAGCTGATGGCGCACAGCTATTCGAGCGTATTTCGTTTGCCGACCACGGGGCTGCGATTCTTCACCGTCTACGGACCTTGGGGCAGGCCGGACATGGCGTTGTTCCTGTTCGCGAGCGCCATACTCGAAGGGCGCCCGATCGATGTGTTCAATCACGGCCACCACAAGCGCGATTTCACCTATATCGACGACATCGTCGAAGGCATAGTGCGCGTGCTCGATCGCGTCGCGCAGCCGCATTCGTCGTGGGACAGCGCCAACCCCGACCCGGCGTACAGTCCGGCGCCCTATCGGCTGTACAACATCGGCAGCAACCGGCCTATCGATTTATTGCGATACATCGAAGTGCTCGAAGATCTTCTGGGCCGCAAAGCCGAAAAGATCCTGTTGCCGATGCAGCCGGGAGACGTCGCGGATACGTTCGCCGACGTCCGCGAATTGCAGGAAGACACAGGATACCGTCCAACGACTCCCATTGAGGTCGGCGTAGGCAACTTCGTCGATTGGTTCCGCCACTACTATGGCCAAAAGTAGCGACCCCGCAGCCGAAAAGTAGCGACTCCGCTAAAGGGGCTGTTTTCCCAACGTCGGCCAATGCCGAATATAGTCCGCCTGTTGCGCCGTTTGCGGTACTTTGGGCCAGCTCTTGGCACGCGCGCTCTGGCGCCATAGCCGGTTCAGCAACTTGAGCGCCGCCTTGCCGTCTCCGCCTTGTTCCGCCAGAAAGCAGCCGACCACCATGCCGGTGCGCCCGATCCCTGCACGGCAATGCACGTAGATGCACCGTCCCAGCGACAGCGCGGCGCGAATGTCCGCCAAAATGCGCTGCATTTGCCCCACGTTGTCGGGCACCCAGGTATCGGCGATTGGGGAGCGGGCGTGCTCGCTATGCGCCGGTAACAGGTGGCGATAGCCGGGCAGCTCGCCGTCGACCGTGAGATCGACAAAGTAGTCAACGCCAGCGTCTTGCAGCAAAGCAAGGCGGGCGCGCGCCTCCGCGTCCTCGGCGCCGATCGGATATTCGCCTGCCAGTAAGCGCCCCGGAATGACCCAATAGGTGTTGGGGAGCGGTCGATCCATGGTCAGGCGAGGCTGCTCGTTTAAGTTGGGCACCGGCGAATGTTACCAGCGATTCAGATTGCGACCGTACGAAACTGGCTCGCGCCTCCCCATACAGTGATACCTTTCACAGTTAACCAAAGGAGACACGCGTGAATCAATTCAAATCCCCGATTTTCGGCCGCCCCCCGGCGCCGGCCGGTGAGGACCCCATGATGGACTTCCGGGCGCGCCTGGTGCATCAACAAGCCGAAGCCGCCGAGCGGCGGCGCCTGGATTTGGCCGAACAGTCCTCACGCTTGAAGACGGCCGAAGAACGCATTCGGATTTGGGAGCGGATCCACGAGGTCACGCTGCCGCGCGACCCCGCGCATCGCTTGGTGGAAATCATTGCAGCCAATACCGGACTCACCGATGCCGACGTGCGTGACGAGCAGCAGCGCCGGGCGACGCTACGCGCTGCGATCTAAATTTCCCAGGTCAAATCCACATCGATGATGCCGACTTGACGCAGGTAGGCGATCACACGCGAAGCTGAAGCCTCCGCCGTCAACAGGGCCGTGTCCAGCCGGATTTCTGGATCTTCGGGCGCTTCGTACGGCGAATCGATACCCGTGAAATTCTTCAATTCTCCGCGCCGCGCCTTTTTATAAAGACCCTTCACGTCGCGCGCCTCCGCCTCCGCCAGCGTCGTATCGACGAATACTTCGACAAACTCACCCGCCTCGACCAGCCCTCGCGCCATGCGCCGCTCCGATCGAAACGGTGAAATGAACGACACGATGACAATAAGCCCGGCGTCGAGCATCAGCCGTGCGACTTCCGCGACACGGCGAATGTTCTCGACCCGGTCCTCGTCGGTGAAGCCCAAATCCTTGTTGAGGCCGTGACGCACATTGTCGCCATCCAACAGGTAAGTCTGGCGCCCGTCGGCATGCAATTGCTTCTCGACCAAATTAGCGATGGCCGATTTACCCGCCCCCGACAAGCCGGTGAACCACAGAATACAGGGCTTCTGATGGCTTAGGCGCGCGCGCGCGATTTTGTTCACATCCAGCGCCTGCCAATGCACATTCTCTGAGCGGCGCAGCGCAAAATGCAGCAGTCCGGCGCCCACCGTGTTGTTGGTGAGCATGTCGATCAAAATAAAGCCGCCCAGCACGCGACTGTTATCGTAGGGTTCGAAAGCGATTGCGCTGCTCAATTCGAGGCCGACGACTCCGATGTCGTTGAGATCGAGCTTCTTCGCCGCAAGATGTTCCATCGTATTCACGTTGACGCGGTACTTGATCGGGGTCACCGTTGCCGTCACGGTCTTGGTGCCCAGCTTGAACAGATACGCGCGACCCTGCAGGAGCGGCTCGTCATGCATCCAAATGATGGTCGCCTCGAATTGGTTGGCAACCGCCGGCGGATCGGCTGCCGCCGCCAGCACATCCCCGCGACTCACGTCGATCTCATCGCTGAGCGTCAGCGTGATCGATTGGCCGGCGACGGCCGCGGGGGACTTCCCCTCGCCCGTGAATATGCTGGCCACCGTGCTGGTGCGCGCCGAAGGCAGCACGCGCAGGGCATCGCCGACGCGCACCGCGCCGCTGGCGATGAGACCGGAAAAACCACGAAACTCCGCATTCGGCCGGTTGACCCATTGCACGGGCATGCGAAACGACGTGTCCTGCGCGGCGTCGGGCAATGCGATTGTCTCCAAATGCTCGAGCAGCGCGCGGCCCCGATACCACGGAGTCCGCGGGCTTCGCGACGTGACATTGTCGCCTCCGATCGCGGATACCGGGATGCAGGTGATGTCATCGAGCTTGATCTGGCGGGCGAATTGCCGGTAATCCCCTTCGATCTTGGCGAACGTCTCCTGCGAGTAGTCGACCAAATCCATCTTGTTGACTGCCAACACGATGCGCCTAATCCCGAGCAGAGATACCAGGTAGCTGTGGCGCCGCGATTGCGTGAGCAAGCCTTTGCGCGCATCGATCAATATCACCGCCAAGTCCGCGGTCGAGGCACCCGTCACCATATTGCGGGTGTATTGTTCGTGTCCAGGCGTGTCCGCGACGATGAATTTGCGTTTCTCGGTGGTGAAGAAGCGGTAGGCCACATCGATGGTGATGCCCTGCTCGCGCTCGGCCGCCAGCCCGTCGACCAGCAGCGCGAAATCGATCTCACCGCCGCGAGTGCCGACTTTTTTCGAATCGTCGCGCAGCGTCGCGAATTGATCCTCGAAAATCATCTTCGATTCATAGAGCAGCCGGCCGATGAGCGAAGACTTGCCGTCATCCACCGAGCCGCAGGTGATGAATCGCAGCAAACTCTTCGCCGAGTGACGTTTGAGATATTCCTCGACGCCGCCCGGCATGGCATCGACGGCCGCGCCCCCGCCGGGCAGTGATCCCTCGATCGGCGTGGCGCCCATTAGAAGTAGCCCTCCTGCTTCTTTTTTTCCATCGAGGCCGTCCCTTCTTTGTCCACCGCCCGGCCCTCGCGCTCGGATGTATTGGTCAGGAGCATTTCGCGAATCACCGCCGGCACGTCCTCGGCATTGCTGACGGTGGCGCCCGTCAGCGGGTAGCAACCGAGAGTGCGAAAGCGCACCGCCAAAGTCTCGACGGCATCACCGGCCCCCAAGGGCAGTCTCTCATCATCGACCATGATCAGCCGCCCGTCGCGCCTGACCACCGGCCGCCGTTTGGACATGTAGAGAGGCACGATCGGAATCTTCTGTTGATGTATGTACTGCCACACATCCAACTCCGTCCAGTTCGACAGCGGAAAAACCCGGATGCTCTCACCGCGATTCTTGCGGGCGTTGTACAGAGACCATAGCTCTGGCCGCTGATTTTTCGGATCCCAGCGGTGCTGCGCCGATCGGAACGAAAACACCCGCTCCTTGGCGCGGCTTTTTTCTTCGTCGCGGCGTCCGCCGCCGAACGCCGCATCGAAGCCGTATTTGTCCAAGCCTTGCCGCAGCGCCTGGGTCAGCATGATGTCGGCATAGCTGGCGCCGTGCGTCCAAGGTTTTACGCCGGCACGCGCACCCTCCTCGTTGGTATACACCAGGAGTTCCAGGCCGTAGCGCTTCGCGGTGGCGTCGCGAAATTCCAGCATCTCGCGAAAATCCCAGCCGCTCGCGATCTGCAGCAGCGGGAAGGGCGGCTTGCCGGGCGCAAAGGCCTTGAGCGCCAAATGCAGCATCACCGAGCTATCCTTGCCCACCGAATACAGCATGACAGGCTTTTCACATTCCGCGACTACTTCGCGAAAGATGTGAATGCTCTCGGCCTCGAGCCGCTGCAGGTAGTCGAGCGCCGGCATCTATTCTGCGTAGTGCGCGGTTGTCTTGCGCCGGACTTCCTCAGCAGTCACGCCGGGGGCGAGTTCGATCAGCTTGAAGGGATGTGCGCGTGTCGGCCGCGAAAATACCGCCAGATCGGTAATAAGCAAATCGATCACATTGGCGCCGGTGAGCGGCAGCTCGCAGCGCTTTTTGAACTTCGGATCGCCCTCCTTCGAGGTGTGGTCCATGACCACCACGACTTTCTTGACGCCGGCGACCAGATCCATCGCTCCGCCCATGCCCTTGACCATTTTTCCGGGAATCATCCAGTTGGCCAGATCGCCGTTTTCCGCCACTTCCATGGCACCGAGCACCGCAAGATCGATATGTCCGCCGCGAATCATCCCAAAGCTGTCGGCTGATGAAAAATAGGAGGTCATCGGCAACGCCGTCACGGTCTGTTTGCCGGCATTGATCAAGTCGGCATCTTCATCGCCCTCGTAGGGAAAGGGCCCGGTGCCGAGCATGCCGTTCTCCGACTGCAGCACCACCGTCATGCCCGGCGGGATGTAATTCGCCACCAAGGTCGGGATGCCGATCCCCAGATTCACATAGAATCCGTTCTGCAACTCTTTCGCCGCTCGGGCCGCCAAATCCTCACGCGACCATGGCATTGGCTTTCCCCTCGCGTTTGCGCACGGTCCGTTTCTCGATCACCTTGCTGTAACGCTGCCCCTGGATGATCCGCTGCACGAAGATGCCGGGCGTATGGATGCCGTCCGCATCGAGCATGCCCGGTTCCACCAGTTCCTCGACCTCGGCAATGGTGACGCGTCCCGCGGTAGCCATGTTGGGATTGAAATTTCGCGCGGTCTTGCGGTAGATCAAATTGCCTTCGGTGTCCCCCTTCCAGGCTTTGACCAACGACACGTCCGCCACCAATCCCTTCTCCAGCACATAAGTCTCGCCATCGGGCGAAGTGATGGTCGGTTTGCCTTCGGCCACCGTCGTGCCCACGCCCACCTTGGTGTAGAACCCATAGATGCCGGCGCCGCCGGCGCGTATGCGCTCGGCCAGTGTGCCCTGCGGATTGAACTCGATCTCGACTTCGCCGGCGAGATATTGCCGTTCGAATTCCTTGTTCTCGCCCACATAGGAAGAAATCATTCTACTGATTTGATGCGATTGCAGCAGCAATCCCAAACCGACGCCGTCCAGTCCCGCATTGTTCGACACCACCTTGAGATTGCGCGCACCCGACGCGTGCAAGGCGTCGATCAGATTCTCCGGGATGCCGCAGGTGCCGAAGCCGCCGCACATCAATGTCATACCGTCGCTGACGACGCCGCGCAATGCAGAGGCGGCGTCGGCGTAGACCTTGGCGCTCGCAAAAACCGTCATCGAAGCTCTCCCCCTAGTACCGGTACTGGTCAACTTTGTACGGTCCCTGCTTTTCCACGCCGATATAGCGGGCCTGAGTATCGGTAAGTTCCGTCAACTCTGCGCGCAGTTTGGACAGCTGCAAGCGCGCCACCTTTTCGTCCAGATGCTTCGGCAGCACATACACCCCCACCGGGTATTTACCGATATTGCCGAACAGCTCGATTTGCGCCAGCACTTGATTCGCGAACGACGAACTCATGACATAGGACGGGTGACCCGTGCCGCAACCTAAGTTCACCAAGCGGCCTTCGGCCAGCAATATGATCCGCTTGCCGTCGGGGAAAATCACATGATCGACTTGCGGCTTGATATTGTCCCAGGAGTACTGCTTCAATGCGGCCACTTCGATTTCGTTGTCGAAATGTCCGATATTGCACACGATGGTCTGGTCCTTCATGCGCTTCATGTGCTCGTGGGTGATCACATGAAAGTTGCCGGTCGCCGACACGAATATATCGGCCTTATCCGCCGCGTAGTCCATGGTGACCACGCGATAGCCTTCCATCGCCGCCTGCAAAGCGCATATCGGATCGATCTCTGTCACCCACACCTGCGCGGACAGCGCACGCAAAGCCTGCGCCGACCCCTTGCCGACGTCGCCGTAACCGCACACCACCGCGACCTTGCCTGCGATCATGACATCGGTGGCGCGTTTGATGGCGTCGACCAAGGATTCCCGGCAGCCGTACAAATTGTCGAACTTGGACTTGGTGACCGAATCATTGACGTTGAATGCCGGAAATGCCAACTGACCGTCTTTGGCCATTTG
This sequence comes from Pseudomonadota bacterium, assembly GCA_030775625.1. Classification (GTDB taxonomy): domain Bacteria; phylum Pseudomonadota; class Gammaproteobacteria; order Steroidobacterales; family Steroidobacteraceae; genus Bog-1198. The sequence continues at coordinate 14,884 of JALYIW010000198.1, forward strand.
ATACAAACGCTTTACCCCCGTGGTCGTCTCCTCCGTCACGCCCTTGATTTTGGCGAGGCGGGTGGAATACCACTTGGCGTCCGTTTTCAGTTTGGATTTGATCGCCGCGAACAACAATTCCTCTTCTTCATTGCCCGGCTTCGCGATCACGGAGGCGTCCTTCTCCGCCCTCGCGCCGAGATGCAGCAATAGAGTGGCATCGCCGCCGTCGTCCAAAATCATGTTCGCATGACCGCCGTCCGGCCACTCGAAAATGCGGTGGGTGTAATCCCAGTAATCGGCCAACGATTCGCCCTTGACCGCGAATACCGGCGTGCCGCCCGCGGCGATCGCCGCCGCCGCATGATCCTGAGTGGAATAAATATTACACGACGCCCAGCGCACTTGGGCGCCCAAGGCATTCAATGTCTCGATCAACACGGCCGTTTGAATGGTCATGTGCAAAGAGCCGGTAATGCGCGCGCCGCGCAGCGGCTGCTGCGAGGTGAATTCTTGGCGAATCGCCATCAGTCCCGGCATTTCGGTTTCGGCGATCTTGATTTCCTTGCGGCCCCAGTCCGCCAAAGAAAGGTCCTTGACCACAAAATCGCTCGGGATCTTAATTGCTGCGTTCATCGATAATATCTCCTATCCATGGCGCGCCTCAGGCGGCCCGCGTTGCTTTGAGTTCGGCCGCCAGGGTGCTCGCCTTGTCGGTTCGCTCCCAGCTGAACTCCTCCTCCTTACGGCCGAAGTGACCGTAAGAGGCGGTTTTCTGGTAGATGGGCCGGGCGAGATCCAGCATTTCGCGCAAACCGAAGGGCGTGAGATCGAATTGCGCGCGCACCAATTGGGTCAAGCGCGTATCGGGCAACTTACCCGTGCCGAAGGTCTCGACCATGATGGAGGTCGGTTCGGCCACTCCGATGGCATAAGAGACCTGCACTTCGCAACGCTCGGCGAGACCCGACGCCACGATATTCTTGGCGACGTAGCGCGCGGCGTAGGCCGCCGAGCGATCCACCTTGGACGGATCCTTACCCGAGAAGGCGCCGCCGCCGTGGCGTGCAAAGCCGCCATAGGTGTCGACGATGATTTTGCGCCCGGTCAGTCCGCAGTCCCCGACCGGGCCGCCGATGACGAATCGCCCGGTGGGATTGATGTGGTACTTGGTGCGCTTGTCGATCCACTTTGCCGGCAGCACGGGCTTGAGGATTTCCTCCATGACCGCTTCGCGCAGCATTTTGGTGCTGACGCTGTCCTCATGCTGGGTCGATAGGACCACCGCCTCCAATCCCACCGGCTTGTCGTTTTCGTAGCGCAAAGTAACCTGGCTTTTGGCGTCCGGCCGCAGCCAGGGAAGCTTGCCGTTCTTGCGCACCTGCGCCTGCCGTTTGACCAGTCGATGCGCCAGAGTGATCGGCGCCGGCATCAGCACGTCAGTTTCGTTCGTGGCATAGCCGAACATCAAACCCTGATCGCCCGCTCCTTGCTTGCGCTCGTCCTTGCGGTCCACTCCTTGTGCAATGTCCGGGGATTGTTTGCCGATGATGTTGAGCACGCCGCAACTGGCGCCGTCGAATCCCATGTCCGAATGGTCATAACCGATCTCGAGCACGGTCTTGCGCACGATGGCCTCCACGTCCACCCATGCGGTGGTGGTGACCTCGCCGGCAACGATCACCACGCCGGTCTTGACCAAGGTCTCGCAGGCGACGCGGCCTTTGGGATCGGCGGCGAGAATGGCATCGAGGATCGCATCCGATATCTGGTCGGCGACCTTGTCAGGATGACCTTCGGAGACCGATTCAGAGGTAAAAGAGAAGCTTCTGCTCATACGTGGAATTCCTTCAAGCATTTCAACCAAAATTCTCGTCATAACGCCGGTCGAACTCGTCTTGCGTAAAACTGTGATTCTGCGGTCCGCGCGACTCGATCTTGATGGCCCCCATCAAGGAGGCTACCCGACCTGTGACTGCCCAATCCAGACCGCGCAACAGGCCGTGAATTAGACCAGCGCGATAGGCATCCCCGCAACCGGTGGGATCGACCACGGCTCTGGGTTTGGCGCACGGTACCGTGAGCGTACGTTCTTTGGTGTAAATCGTCGATCCTTCGGCGCCTCGAGTCACCACCAAGGCTTCGACTTGGGCAACCACATCAGAAATTGTCAAACCGGTCTTTTGTTGCAAAAGACCCCATTCGTAATCGTTCACCGTAACCCAGCGCGCCTGCGCGATGAAGGTTTTTAAATCATCCCCGGCGAACAGCGGCATTCCCTGGCCGGGGTCGAAAATAAACGGGATGTTTGCGGCCGCAAACTGCGCGGCATGCTCAATCATGGCCTGACGGCCATCCGGCGCCACGATGCCGAGTGCCACCCCGCCGCGCGCGGCATCGGATACCTTGTTCAAGTGCGCCTGTTGCATCGCGCCCGGATGAAACGCCGTGATCTGATTGTCGTCAAGGTCAGTGGTGATAAAGGCCTGCGCCGTGAAAGTGCCGTCTATCACTTTAATATGATCGATGGCGATGCCCTGCTCGGCCATGCGTGCACGGTACGGCGCGAAGTCGATGCCCGCCGTGGCCATCGGCACGCCCCGATCGCCCAGCAGCCGCAAGCCATAGGCGATATTCGCCGCGCAGCCGCCGTACTCCCGGCGCATCTCCGGGACCAGGAAGGACACGTTCAAGATGTGAATCTTGTCGGGAAGAATGTGCGATTTGAAGCGGTCCGGAAACTGCAAAATCGTATCGTACGCGACCGAGCCGCAAATCAATGCGGCCCTGTCACCCAGGCATGCCTGCGCCATCCACACATCCGGTTCGGGTTAAAACCGCTATTCTACAAGCAACCTATGACTGATGCCTTACCGAATAGTCCGCCGCTCCTACTCGATCCGCCGAAAGCGCCCCAGATCTCCAGGCTCTTGCTTTTGCTCGGAGCGATCGCCCTGCTGGGGCCTCTCTCCGTCGATTTGTACCTACCCGCCCTGCCCGGCATCGCCATCGACCTGAAAGCCAGCGCTGCGGCAGTGCAACTGACCCTGCCGGTGTTTTTTGTTGGCCTTGCCATAAGCCAGTTACTGTTGGGCTCGCTTGCCGACCACTTCGGCC
>JALYIW010000199.1 GCA_030775625.1 Pseudomonadota bacterium
CCCCAGTACTGGCTGCGCACCATGCCACCCCCCCTGGCGATGATAGGGACGCTTGCCGCAAGCATCCTCACGGCTTTGCTACTCGCAGGCTACGTGGCGAAGCCCGTACGCAGTCTGCGCGCGGCCTTTGAAGCGGCGGCCTCGGGTGATCTCGACCGGCGCATCGCTCCGCACCTTGGCGCCCGTCATGACGAGTTGGCCGACCTCGGCCGTGCCTTCGATCGCATGGCGGCGCGCTTGAAGGCCTCGATGCAGGGTCAACGTCGTCTGCTGCACGATGTGTCGCACGAATTGCGCTCCCCCCTTGCGCGCTTGCAGGCGGCGGCCGGTCTCCTACGCCAGAACCCGGACCAGCCCGAGGCCATGATCAGCCGCATCGAAGAGGAAATCGTATGCATCGATCGTTTGGTCGACGAATTGCTGACACTGTCGCGTCTCGAGACCGGCGAGCTGGTCTACGAGGAGGAAGTCGACATGCGCGACCTGGTTCGCGACATCGTCCACGATGCCAATTTCGAGGCCCAAGCATATGAACGGGAAGTCATTTGGGTGAACCGCGGCTCTGCCACGCTGCAGGGCCGTCCCGAGATCCTGCACAGCGCCATCGAGAACATCATCCGCAACGCGCTCAAACATGCCCCCGAAAGCCGAACCGTTCAAGTCGAGACGGGGGTCGACGCAGCGAAGCAAGAGTACACATTGCGGGTACACGATGACGGCCGCGGCGTTCCGCAGGACGAACTTCCCGACCTGTTCACGCCATTCTTTCGCGGCAGCAGTGCTCGACCCGACGGCTACGGGCTAGGCCTCGCAATTGCTCGGCGCAGCATCGAGGCGCACGGCGGTACGATTCGCGCTTATAATCGCGCAAGCGGCGGCTTGAGTGTCGAAATCGTGCTGCCCTGGAGGGTTCGCAAAGGCGCCAACGATTTTCGAGCGGCATAGTTTATGACCGGCATAGTTTATGACCGGCATAGTTTGAAGTCATGGGCGGCGGGCTCGCGGGCCTACCTGTCGCGACATCATCGCCATTTTATCGTGGCTCCAGTGGATGGTTCCCGTAAAAAGCTGTAAACCTAACACTGGATTTGCAACGTTTGCCATTCGGTAGGGTCTATATCGGCTGGACTGCGTGCACGACGTTGTCCTTGGCTCAAGAACTCATTGGCGCTCGACTATGGGCACCGCCCAGGGTGGAAAATTCAAACATGCATCGTCTCCTTATGATAGTGGTATTGGTAGCGGTATTGGGGCTTGGTTCGACGATTGCCACGGCGGCCGAATACAATCCAATACGAACCCATGGCGTTGCAATTGGACCGGAAGCAAATCGAATCGTCGTCGGTTTTCGCGCTACCGAAAGCAATGCCGTGGTGCAGACATTCAAGTCTCGCGCTCAGGCGCAAAGCGTCAACATCATCCGGGCGCGCACAACGTCCACGGACGTCGCAAACTTGGCGGCACGTGTCGGCCTCACCTTCGCGAAGACCCGCCAGCTCACGCCCGATATGCATGTGATTGTTCTGAACAAGACGCTCTACGGAGCCGAAGTTCAAACCACGCTCGCCACACTGCGTGCAGATTCTGCCGTGAAGTTCGCCGACGTCGATCAACGCCGTTACTCACTATCCCTTCCGAATGATCCTTTGTTCGTGGCGACGACAGGCGCAACCGGGCAATGGTATATGCAGACGCCCAGCACGGCTACCGGCGACCTCGCGGCAACCGACGCCGTATCGGCGTGGGCAATTACCACTGGGAGCTCGGGCACGGTCATTGCCGATATTGACACCGGCGTGCGATTCGATCATCCGGATCTGCTGCGCGCGGGTTTCGGTGGCCGCCTGCTGCCGGGCTATGATTTTGTCGATCAAGATTACAGCCCGACCACCGGCGTTGCGTTGGGCACCTACCTCATTGCGAATGACGGCGATGCATGGGACCCCGATCCGTCCGATCCGGGGGATTGGATCGACAGCGCCGATCAAGCGAAAACGGTGTTTGCGAGCGCCGGCTGTTCGTTGGCGGATAGCACCTGGCACGGCACGCGAGTGGCCGGCATTCTCGGCGCGATCACCAACAATGACGTCGGGATCGCCGGCATGTCTTGGAACTCGTGGATTTTACCGGTGCGCGCCCTGGGTAAATGCGGTGGCTATGACTCGGACATCATCACGGGCATCGAGTGGGCGGCGGGAATATCGGTCTCGACGGCGGCGACGCCGGTTCCAGACAATCCCCACCCCGCGAATATCATTAACTTGAGTCTCGGCGGCAGCAGCAACTGCCCGACCGACTACCAGAGCGCTCTGAGCACCGTGACCAGCATGGGTGTCCTGGTGGTCGTCTCCGCCGGCAACGAGAGCGGCAGTGTGGATGCGCCCGCCAACTGCAGCGCGTCAGTCCCAGGCGTGATTGCCGTGGCGGGATTGCGCAATGTGGGCACGAAGGTGTCATACAGCAGTTTCGGCCCGGAGGTCGGAATTTCAGCGCCGGCCGGCAACTGCATCAACAGCAGCGGCGCCTGCTTGCGCTCGATCGATACCACCGCGAATCTGGGCAAAACGATCCCCGGCGAGAATACCTATAGCAATCAGACCAGCTATAATTTGGGGACGAGTTTCTCGGCGCCTATCGTCGCGGGAATTGCCGCTCTCATGAGCGCCGTCAATGGCAACTTGACCCCATCACAATTGGTTTCGCGACTCGAATCAGGCGCGAGCCCCTTCCCGGCCAACACCGGTAATCTGCCGATTTGCCCGTCGTTGGACTCAACCAATGTTTGTTCCTGTCCCGCCTCGGGCGAATGCGGCGCCGGGATGGCGAACGCTCTGGGCGCGCTCAAGGCCGCGCTCAAACCCATCGCGGCTGTCTCCTTTCCGTCGACCTTCACAGCGAGTGGTTCGGTGGTGTTCGATGCGAGCGGCAGCGCGGCCTCGTGCAATCGCACGATCCAGTCGTACGCGTGGACTGCGAGCGGTGGTACACGCATTCTCTCGGGGGCCGCGAGCGCGCAAGTCACGGTTACCGGATCGGGCACCTTGGTTCTCACCGTGACCGACTCTCAGGGTGATAGCGATACCGCCACCATTACGGTTGGCTCCGCCAGTGCCAGTACCACGGCGCCGTCCGCGGCGGGCAGCAACGCCTGCCTCACCGCAATTTCCGTAACTCCTGCCGCCCCGACCATCGCTCAGACATTCACACCGGCCAGCGTCGGCGTGACTGTTGCCTCGACGTTGACAATCACCCTGAGTAACTCGAATTCATTCGCTTTAACTCAGGCTAATTTGACTGACACGCTGCCCACTTCGCTCACCATCGCAGCCACCCCCGCAGCCACCACTACCTGTACCGGAGCCGCTAAGTCGTTGACCACGACCACTAGCGCCGCGACACTGACCGGGGCGATCATCCCCGTCAAGAGCAGCTGTACCGTGACCCTGACGGTATCGAGTACGACGGCGGGTAGTTATACGAACACGATCGCGGCAAGCGCTTTGTCGACGGGGCCCGCCGGTGGCAACAGTACGGCAGCCGCTGCCACGTTGACGGTGACAGCGTCAAAAAGCGGCGGCGGCGCACTGGATTGGCTCGACCTAATGTTCGTCGCGGGGGTGGCGTGGGCCGGGCGACGGCACGCGGGCTCTCCCACGTTACGTAAAGCGCCGATGACTTGACCGCCCTATGTGGGGCACCCAAGGCAATCGTTGATGAAACTTAAGGCCGCACAGCTCGTTACTGCACTCGCAGTTGCGTTCAACTCGCGATGCTCTGGAGCAGCTTTTCAGGCCGCGTTCTGGGTACCAGCCGCCATAGCCCTTCCAGTTTTACGCAAGGGGGCGAGCCCAATGATCTCGCGCGCCTCCGCGGCGCTCGCCGGTTCCATACCCATTTCGCGAACGATGCGTACGATGCGCTCGACCAATTGAACGTTGGTGGCCAACACGCCTTTTTCGTAGAACAGATTATCCTCGAGCCCCACTCGAACGTGGCCGCCGAGAAGCAGCGTATTGATTGCGGCGGGCAGCTGGGCTGGGCCGATGCCGCTGGTGCAAAAAACGGTGTTCTTCGGCAGAAGATCGACCATCATCTGTAAAATCTTCGGCGTGTAGGGCAACGCTCCCTGAAATGCCCGGTCACAGTTCAACACGATATTGAAGAACGGATTTTTGTCGTAGCCGGCCTCGATCAAGGCGGTTGCATCCTGCAAGATGTGGGCGGGATTGAACACCTCCCACTCCGGCTTGATGCCCTTCTGCAGCATTTTCTGCGCCAACTCCAAGCAGCGCGAGGGAGCGGTATTCAGCAGCAACTCTTTGCCGCCGAAACTCGCGACGATGGTATGCGAGTCGAGCGTGCACATTTCTGCCCCAGCCTCCAAACCCTTGAGGCGCTCCTCCCACATGATCTCCCAGTAGCCGTTGGCGGCCTGCCGCGTCATGTCCCCGTCGACACCGCCGCCGGTGGAGTTGTTGATGACGATGTCGCAGCCCGACCGAATCAAGCTGTTGATCTCGCCGTAAATGGCGGCATCGCAGGTCGCACCGTCGTCGGGACGCCGCGCATGCACGGCGACCACGCTGGCTCCGGCGTCGTAACACCTTTGCACGTCAACCGCGATCTCCTTGGGCTGCGTGGGCAAATGGGGGTTCTGAGCTTTTTTCGCCATCCCGCCGGTGGGGGCGATGGTTACGATGACTTTGCGGTTGGCCATGATGTTGCTCCTGGATCGGGACGATGGGGGACTATGCGCCGGTCAGGCTGTGCGGATGGAAACTGTGGGCCGGTCCAGCGCCTGCAGCACGCGCGCTGCATGTAAATGAAACTCGGGAAGGTAATATGCCGCGAAAAAGCTCGCCAACATTCGCTTCTCGCAGCTACGGGGATCGGTCAAGAGGCTCGCGGCGGCCGCCATCCGCAGCCACATCCACGCCATGGCGACGCGGCCCGCCAAATCCAGGTAGTTCTTGGCACCAAACAATGCACCGAGCCTGCCGGCCGAACCACACGACGTGACCCTCGCAGATACGTCCTCCAAAAGGGCTACGCCGATCTCGACGGCACCGCAGATGTCGGCAAGTTCGGGACGCTCGGCAAACTTGCGCAAGTCACTGCGGATGTCCGCAACGAAGAGTTCATATGCGCGTCTGTCACCCTGTAGCTTGCGAGTCACGAGATCGATGGCGTGAATGCCGTTGGTACCCTCGTAGATCGGCAATACCCGGACATCGCGCAAAAATTGCTCGGCGCCGGAATCCCGAACGAACCCATGACCGCCCCTTATCTGGATGCCGAGGTTTGATACTTCCACCGCATCATCGGAAAGTGTGGCTTTGCAAATTGGCAACAGCCAATCGAGTCTCAGCTTCGCCTTCTCGCGTTCCTGCGCCGAGGACGCCAGTCGCGCGAGATCCATGCTTTGGGCCGCTTCCAAAATCAGCGCCCGGCCGCCGTCGGTCAGGGCCCGCATGATCAACAGCATGCGCTGAACGTCCGGATGCTCACCAATTGCCACAGGTCCGCCGCCGCCCGGCGCTCGACCTTGGCGGCGTTCGGCCGAGTAGGACATCGCATGTGCCGTCGCGCACGCACTCATGCCCACGGCATTGAGCGCCACCTCGATGCGCAATTCGTTCATCATGGTAAACAGATTGGCAAGACCCGTGCCTTCCGCCCCGAGCATGACCGCTTGTGCGTCGTTAAACTCCATTGCGCACGTTGGCGAGCCATGAAGCCCCAGTTTTTCCTCGATCCGGGATACTGTGACGGCATTCCGACCCAGCAATTCTCCGGCAGGACTGAAATGCCGGCTGGGAACGAGAAACAGGCTGAGACCCTTGACCCCCGGCGCTGCTCCTTCGATGCGTGCGAGCACGATGTGAAGAATCTGCTCGGTCAGGTCATGATCGCCGCCGGAGATGAACATCTTCGAACCGCTCAAGGTGAAACCACCGTTCGGCAAGCGACTGGCTTTGGTAGCGATCAGACCGACGTCGGAACCCGCCTGCGCTTCCGTAATTGCAATGGTCGCGGTCCACTCGCCGCTTGCCAAGCGAGGCACGCACAGGGCTGCAAGATCGGAGTCCGCATGCGCCAACAGCACCGACCCAGCACCCCGCGCCGACACTGCCACCATCGCAAAGGCGAGATCCGCGCCGCCCAACATGGTCGCTACACACGCTTGGACCAGAAACGGCATACCCTGACCGCCGTGCGAAATCGGCGCACTCAGCGCCGGCCAGCCGCTTTCCCGCCAGGCTTTGAACGCCTCCTTCCACCCGGGTGCCGTCACCACGCGGCCATCTATGAGTCTGGCGCCGGTGCGATCCGATTGATCGCTGATCGGAGCAATCGCGGCCCCGATGAACTGTCCCGACGCGGATAGCAGTTGCTCGATCGTATCGCGGTCCCAATTGTCCCCATCGCTGGACGCAAGCACCGCATCCAAGTCGATTACGTGGGCCAGCAACCACTGGAACTCCTCGACGGCCGCGTCAAACCGGATCAAGCGGCCTCCCACAGTACATCTAGCCCGCCCCTCGAGCGCTCGCCTCGCAAAGCTTTACTATACGACACAGTATGGCTCGAGGCTAGAATTTGAGCACCTTCACATATCTAACGTGAGGTAACGCACGCAGCTTTTCCTGAATGGCCTGGGGCACGACCTGATCGACACCCACGATGGCAATCGCATCTTGGTCAACCGCTTGGCGCCCCAAGTGGAAGGTTGCGATATTGATGTTAGCTTCCCCCAGCATGGTGCCTAGGGCGCCGACGAAACCCGGCTTGTCTCGATTGTTGATGAGCAGCATTACCGGATGGAAGTCCGCTTCGAGAGGCATGCCTTTGACTTCGACAATCTTCGCAGTCCCCGCGTTGACGACGCCGGCAAGTGTCCGCCAGCGCCCCCCGGTCAGCACCTTGACCCGGATCAGTGACCCATAGATCGGGGAGGTTTCGCGTCTGGATTCGGTCAGCGAGGTGCCTTTCTGTTTCAAGATGGCCGGCGCGGACACCATATTCACATCCGGCATTAGCGGTCGCATCAAGGATGCCAAGGCAACCGCGGTCAGGGGCTTAGTGTTAAGGTGCGCGACTTCCCCCTCGTATTCGATCTCGACCGCCTCGAGTCCATCGTCGGCAATTTGACCCGCAAAGGCCCCGAGCTTATCGACGAGTCCGAGGAACGGCTGCAAACGCGATGCCTCTTCCCCGCTGATGGAAGCCATATTGAGAGCGTTAGTAACCGCACCGGTGAGCAGGTAATCCGACATCTGTTCGGCTATTTGCAGCGCGACGTTTTCTTGCGCTTCGTTGGTGCTTGCGCCGAGATGAGGGGTTGCGACGAAATTCGGCGCGCCGAAGAGCGCGCTCTCTTTGGCCGGTTCGGTGACGAAGACATCGAAACCGGCAGCGGCGACTTGCCCGCTGTCAAGCGCCTCGCGCAAGGCCGCCTCGTCGACGAGCCCGCCTCGCGCGGCGTTCACGATGATGACCCCTGGTTTGGTTTTGCCGAGTGCCTCGGCCGACAGGATGTTCTTAGTCTTATCGGTCAACGGAGTGTGCAGGGAAATAAAATCAGCGCGCGCCAGCAATTCGTCGAGCTCGACCTTTTCCACGCCGAGCTTGACCGTTCGCTCCGGCGATAGGAAAGGATCGTAGGCAATCACTTTCATTTTGAGCGCCAACGCGCGTTCAGCAACCAGCGCGCCGATGTTGCCGCAGCCGATCAGCCCCAATGTCTTGGCATAGAGCTCGACACCCATGAAGCGATTCTTTTCCCACCTCCCCGCTTGGGTGGACACATCCGCAGCGGCGATTTGGCGGGCGGCGGCAAAGAGCAGCGCAATGGCGTGCTCGGCGGTGGTGATCGAGTTACCGAAGGGGGTGTTCATGACCACGATGCCGCGGGCGGTAGCCGACGGGATGTCGATGTTATCGACCCCGATGCCCGCGCGACCGATTACCTTCAGTCTGGTAGCGGCGGAAATCACCTCCTTGTCTGCCTTGGTCGCCGATCGGACCGCCAGGCCATCGTAATCGCCGATAATGTGGAGTAAGTCGGCTTTTTTCAGGCCGATGCGCACATCCACCTCAACACCGCGGCCACGGAAGATGTCGATGGCTTTCGGACTCAACTCATCGGCAATGAGGACCTTAGGCACAATTCTTCCTCATCCGGCGGTTTTGTGTAGCGCGAGGCAGCTGTCAAACGCCCAGTCGAGCCACGGCGTCAGGGATTGCAGATCGCTTGACTCAATCGTTGCGCCACACCAGATGCGCAGCCCCGGAGGCGCGGATCGATACGATGCCGCATCGAGGGCCACACCCTCCCGCTCCAGGATCGCGGCGAGATTCTTGGCGAACTCCGCTTGAGCGGTTTCCGGCAGGGAGGTCACTCGGTCGTCGACCACCTTGAGGCACACGCTGGTATTGCTGCGAATCGCCGCATCCGACACCAGAAAATTCACCCATGGTGTCCGCGCCACCCATTCCGCGAGGATGGCGGCGTTGGCATTAGCACGCGCGTGTAGCGCATCCAGGCCGCCAATGCCATCCGCCCACCTCAATGCATCAATATAATCCTCTGCGGCGAGCAATGATGGCGTGTTGATAGTGGCGCCCTCGAACAATTCCTGATCGAGTTTGCCTTTTTTTGTCATGCGGAAAATCTTTGGCAGCGGCCGAGGGGGCACATAACTTTCCAGTCTGGCCACCGCACGCGGGGAGAGAATCAACATCCCGTGACCACCCTCACCGCCCAACACCTTCTGCCAGGAGAAGGTCACCACGTCGCATTTGGACCACTCGAGTGGCTGCGCGAAAACGGCACTGGTCGCATCATTGAAGGTGATGCCTTGCCGATTCTCCGGAATCCAGCCGAAGTCTGGAATCCTCGCCCCCGACGTCGTTCCGTTCTGCGTGAAGACGATGTCCGCCGTCTCTCGCGCCAGTGACAAATCCGGCAACACACCGTAAGGCCGGCCGACATGAATACGGCAATCGGCGACTTTCAATTGCTCGACAGCGTCAGTCACCCACTCCTCGCCGAAGCTCTCCCAGGCGAATACATCGACCGGGCGTGCGCCCAACATCGACCATAAAGTCATCTCCACCGCACCGGTGTCTGATGCCGGCACGATCGCGATCTTGAAATCCGCAGGCACGCCCAAGATTGCGCGCGTGCGGTCGATCGCCTCTTTGAGTTTGGCTTTACCGGGTTTGGAACGATGCGAGCGGCCGAGCGCAGCACCTTCGAGCGCGTTGAGAGTCCAGCCCGGACGTTTTTTGGTCGGGCCCGATGAGAATCGGGGATCAGCGGGTCGATTGCCCGGCGGCGGTATACTTTTCATCGAGTTGTACTCCCATCCTTACAGATGAGCGTCCGCCGTTGGGAGCGGATGGCCCGCTGCGAAGGATAGAGATACATTCCGATCTGTCAATCACTTCATGCGCAATACTTCGCTAAGGCGTCGGTTGGGCGCCTCTAGGCGCTTTTTTGCCCGAAAGTATGCGTACTCGGCGCGCCCAATCCTCGTAAGTCAGGCGGCCTGCGCCATCGCCGCAACGCGCTCCCACGTTGTTGCAGCCATGCTGGGGCGGGCATTCATTCTACCCAACCATGATCGAAGATTTACATTGGCCGCCGTGAGTGACTCCCACTCCGGTGTTTCACGAAAGAAATCGAGCTGCGGCGCCAGAAGCACGTCGGCCAAAGTGAGCGAATTGCCGACGAAAAATGGTTTATCACTCAACTGCCGCGCCAGTACGTCGAACACAACGTGCGCTTTTGGCATGGCGGCGGCGATTGCGTTCTCATCCGGCGTGAGTCCCATAAGTCGTGGACCAACGATCCGCTGGAGCCCAATGACATTTGAAACCCCCTGGAAAAGGTACCAATCGCTGATATTCATCAGTTGATCCATGCGTGCAGCGCTCTGCGGATTCGCCGGCGTCAGCGGCGGCTCCGGCAGAACGCGATCCAGGTACCGCAAGATCGCCGCGGACTCGTGCAACCTGAAGTCTCCGTGTTCCATCACCGGCACCTTACCGAAGGGGTGAAGCGCCAGATGCTCGGCACTGCGAAGAGCCCCCGGCGCAACAGCGGCAAAGCGCGCGTGCACACCTTTTTCCTCCAGAGCAACCAAGACCGCTCGGCCAAAAGGACTGCCAGGAATGCTATGAATGACGAATTCGTTCATGTGCGTCTTCCTTATGTTTGCTGATTTTGTCGCGCGGGCCTGCCGGAAGCTTGCCGCGCTCGATGCTGCATTCGCAAAATGATCCCGGATTGGCTGGCCGCCGCGCATGCTGCTGCGCGTGCTCTCCCCCGCGTCAAAGCCCATGCTCGAAGTGTCGATGTTAAATTCTATCATGTTGCCAGCGCCCTGTTTCCCTAGACCCGTTGGATAGCGTCCACGGCATTCCAAACAATATATATTCTTAAAAATCACTAACCCGCGGCGCGGCTCGGTTCGGACGTTGGCACTGCTGCGTAGGGTCTAAAGGTTAATGCGATCAAGAACGCGCCAATACCTACACACCACGCACCGATGTAGAGCCATCCGTAACCGGCGAACGTGTCGTAGATCAAACCTCCAGCCAGCGGGCCGGTCGCCATGCCCAGACTGCCAGCCATTGCTGTTCCGCCGATGATCGTACCCATCATCCGCAGCGGGAAATTTTCGCGCGCGAGTGCTGGATAAAGAGGCATTACACCGGCGTAGATAAAACCAAACAGGGCGGCCACGGCGTAAAACGCGCTGAGCTCACGCACGAAGAAATAGGCCAACGCGCCGAACGCCTGCAGCAACAGGCCGGAGACCAGAACGCGCTTTGCTCCAAACCGGTCGCCGAGAAAACCGAACGCGACACGCCCGCCCAGGCCTGCCAGGCCTTCCACGCTGTAGATCGAAACAGCGGCAATTAGCGGGATCCCACAACTTATTGCGTAACTCACCGTATGGAAAATCGGGCCAGAGTGTGTGGCACAACAAAAAAAATTCGTCAGCAGAAGAGTGATGAATTGCGGAGATCCAATTGCCTGCCGGAGAGAGATCCCTGATTGCGGTCCTTGGGGTGTGGCAGGGACGACATTTTCGGCTTCCAGCGCCGGCGGGCGACGCACCAGCAACGCTACC
>JALYIW010000200.1 GCA_030775625.1 Pseudomonadota bacterium
AAATCCAACTTCGTGGAGTACCCGGCTTGATTCTGCGGCTGCGCAATCTCGATCACGCCCGCGTTTCTCAAGGAACCGTTACGTCGCCAACCTTTCGGGCAGCAAACGATCGTACTCGCGTTTGACAACCGCATAGCATTCGCAAGTGCGCTTCTCTAATCCAGCGCGGTTGAGCACCGTAATGTGGCCGCGGGTGTAACTGATCAACCCCGCCTCTTGTAACTTAAGCGCGGCTTCAGTGACCCCCTCACGGCGAACCCCCAGCATGTTGGCAATTAATTCCTGTGTCATTGCGAGGTGATTGGCCCGTAGCCGATCCAGGCTCAAGAGTAGCCATCGGCACAATTGCTGGTCGAGCGAATGGTGGCGATTGCACGCTGCGGTTTGCGACATCTGGGTTATCAACGCCTGCGTGTAGCGCAGCAACAGATGCCGCACGGGTCCCCCTCGCTCGAATTCATCTTTCATCAATTGCGCATCCAACAGGAAGCCGTGGCCGGCACTCTGAACTACTGCGCGGCTTGGAGTGGATTCGCCCCCCATGAACAACGAGATACCGATAATTCCTTCATTCTCGACCACAGCAATCTCGGCCGAAGCACCGTTTTCCATTACGGAGAGCAACGAGACGATGGAAGTGATCGGAAAGTAGGCGTGGGTTAGCGTGGCGCCGGACTCGTACAAACTTCGCCTAGCGGCATGTCGATTGGCTGGAGCAGCGGTTCCCAACGCTGCCACTCGGGATCTGGCAGTGCGGCCAAAAGGGAGTTTTCCCTTTGTTCAACGGAAATCTGCACCCTGATTTCCTGCTTGGCGATTTTGGTGTCCTGCTGCAGACTTCTACGCGCTGTTCCCGCGAAACGCAATGTCTGTCGGCTTTGCGCCAATGAACTTGGCGCTCCGTATGACCGCAGCTGCCGACTGCCGCCGACGCGCACACGATTGCCGATGACATTCGGGTCGCGGACCCACTGGGGCCTGTCGTGACCGACCGCTTCGTGCAACCGGAATACGCAATGAGCGCGACGATTTAGCCGAAGCATACTAATCGCCGCATGCTTGCCCTCGCTTCTAATCCTTACTATAATCAGTTTAGTAAGGATTACGGAGCCATTATGAATACAGAAGCCACGCTAACAAGCAAGGGTCAGACGACAATCCCCAAACCGATTCGAGACAGCCTAGGTATGAAGACCGGCGACAAGATGAGCTTCACGTTGATGCCGGACGGCATTGTCGTCATGCGAGTAAAAAACAAGCGCGTGTCTAAACTCGCGGGGCTGTTGTACAAGAAGGCTAGGAAACCTGTACCGATCGAACTCCTGTCCCGCTGATGCTCGGCGTAGATACCAACGTTCTCGTCCGGTATCTGACCCGCGACGATCAGCCACAGTATGATAAGGCACGGCGTTTGATTGAGCGCGAGGTAGCCAAGGGCGAGCCGGTCTTGGTGAGTCTGCTGGTCTTGCTGGAGACGGAATGGGTGCTGCGAAGCCGATACGAAATAGCGAAGGCAGACATAGTAGCGGCTTTCTCTGCACTGTTGGATACCGCCGATCTGACCTTCGAGGACGAGCCGTCTGTTGAGATTGCGGTCTATGCTTGGAAGGATTCGGCGGCGGATTTTGCAGATTGCCTGATCGAAGCGCGCAATCGCAGGCTAGGGTGTCGCGCGACGGCGACGTTCGATGGCAGAGCACTGAAGCTCGCCGGATTCATTTCGGTCTGAGATGCCGAGTTTTGGCTGATCGGGCGGGCGGTCCCGCTGCTGACCGTGGCCGGTGTCCGCTTTGCGGCATCAGAACTTAAGACCGCTTGACGCCTCATGGACCGCTCCAATGCGAGTTACGCTGGCTAATGCAGCGCGTCTGGCTTCCGTGAATGCCTCACCGGGTACCGATCGGAAGTGGCCGGTCAGCGACCAATTAGTCGATTACGCTCAGGCCGGTTTTCGCATCGCGTCCAACGCCGCTCGGGCGAGAAACCCAGACCGTGTCTCACCCTGCTTACGCGCGTGGGCGTCAACTGCGCGAAGGATTCGTTGCGGCAACGTGATGTTGACTCTGGCGGCCTTATCTCCAAGCTCACTGACGTCAACGTCTACGATCGCCCAGGTCCAGCCACGATAGCTGCGCTTGCTGCGCAGCTGCTCGATGGCGGACGGCTTTGGAAAGGATTGGCCGTCGTCCAGTAGGCCCTCCAGATGAAGCAGAATCGCCTCTCGCGCGTTAGTCAGCGCCTCATCTAGGGTATCCCCTGCCGAAAAGCAGCCCGGCAAATCAGGCACTACTACGCCGTAGGCGTGTTTGGAATCGCCAGACTCAATTGCAATGGGATACCGCATAAATTAACACCTCACCTCAAACTGGCCTGCTTTCGAATCGCCTTCACTAGGCCTTTCCCTAGATCCTTCTTTGGATGCGGCACTGTTACGGCGCCCGGCTTCGTCGGATGCACGAACTGGTGGTGACTGCCGCGAGTTCGCTGCAGTTGCCAGCCATCCGCCAGTAGAGCTTGATTAGCTCGCGACTCTGCATCGTGTGTATTATACACATCACTTGTCGCTTTATCGAATGGCGAACCATCCGCTCATCCATTCGGTACCTCGAGTCTCCCCATGGGCCGACCAGCCAGCATAAGAGGCGCGTCCAACGCGCCCATTTGCACTCTCGCCTTGGTTGTAATACATTGTAATACATGAGCACTTTGACGCTGCGTGTGCCGGATGACTTGGACAAGGCCCTTGAACGCCAAAGTGCCGCGCTGGGAATCTCCAAGAGTGATCTAGCGCGAGAGGCGCTGAAGCGCTACCTGCGAGTCGCAGAATTT
>JALYIW010000201.1 GCA_030775625.1 Pseudomonadota bacterium
CGTCGTTACCGCCAAGTATTTTTTTTAAACGGAACAAGAACACCAAGACTATATCGAGCGCTATCCCAGCGGCTATACCTGCCATTTCGTCCGCCCGGATTGGAAGCTCAAGTAGAATTCGGCGAGCCGCGGTAACATGATTCCATCATGAGCACTTCAATGCGCGATCAGCTGCTGAAAGCAGGTCTGATCAATAAAAAGCAGGCCAACGAGGTCGAGCGTCAACAGCAGCGGCAGGAGCGGCAGCCCCGGCCAAAGCAGCCAAGCGCACGCGGCGCCGAACGCAACCTCGCTCCGCAGCGCGCGCAGGTCACCAAGGTCGCCCGCGATCAAGCGTTGAACCGCCAGCAACGGGATAAAGCCGAGAAAAAAGCGCTGCTTGCGCAAATCAAGCAATTGATAGAACAAAATCGCCTCCCCACGCCGCAAGGCGATGAGTACTACAGTTTTGTCGATGGCAGCAAGGTTCGCCGCCTTGCGGTCGATGCCTCGATTCGGGCATCTCTCAGCCGCGGCGAGTTGGCGATCGTGCATCACGATGCGCGCTACGATTTGGTGCCGGCCGCGATCGCGGCACGCATCCGTGAACGCGATGAGCGCGCCGTGGTGGCAATCCGCGCAGCCAAGGAGTCCCCGGAATCCGATGACGGCTATCAGGGGTTCTCTGTCCCAGACCACTTGGTCTGGTGATTGAGTTTGGATCAAACGACCGTTTGCCTTTGCGTTAACGACGCCTCATGGCCTAGAGGTGACCAGCCACGGGCAGTGTGATGCTCATGTTCGCCGCCAGGGTAGCTTGCGGCGAAAGGGTAAATACGGCCATTTTCTCGCGGAAATCCCCGGTAAACCCAACAACGTCCGCAACACCGTGCCAGGGTTCTATGCACACGAAATTGGCGCCGGGCTTCCCCCAGATTCCGAGCAGGGGCGCGTCGGGATAATTCAGCCGAATCTTAGGTCCGTTCTCCGTGCCATAAGAGATTGAACGGCTTCTGATTGCATCGAAGATCATGACGTCGTCTTGAAAAAGCGTGTCCGCGAGAACCAGCCGTCGATGTACGACCGGCGTCGGATGGCGCTCTGCGGTAAGCAGCCCATCGGCGTTGAGGCGTCGGATCGGAGCGGGCTCGTCATGCTCGAACTCGATGAAATGGGATGCACGATCGCCGCCGAATGGCAGCGGCCACCGAAAAGCAGGGTGGTAACCAAAGCTCGCCGGGAGGACACCGTCGCCGACATTGCGAATCGTTGCGCTCACCGACAAGGTGGGGCCGAACAGCGCGAATCGAACATCCAACTCGAATCTAAAAGGATACACCGGCAAGGTCGTCTCGTCGGCCGTCAATCTGAAAACCGCACTGCTCGAAGTCGAATCCCATAGGTGAAATAGCTTGCCGCGCGCAAACCCATGCCTCGGTAAATGGTATATCTTCGTGCCCAGCCGATAGCTGCCGCCGGCCAGAGCCCCGACGATGGGGAAGAGCAGCGGCGCCCGCCCGCCCCAGACCGAAGGAACGCCATTCCACAGCAGATCGCGGCCGGCGCGGTCGCGCAACGTGGACAGTTGTGCACCCAGAGGATCGATCTCGACGGTGAGATCGTCTGATCTTAGGCATAGCCACTGATTTTGTCGGTCCGGCATTCCTTGGATACTCCGCGCGCGAGATTTTGCAACTGGGTACCGACTTCGCGATACTGAATGTAAGTAAACGGCGAGCCCGATTCTGGCACGCGCGGCCGGATCACATATCAATGCAGGAGTTTATAATGTACCCGTGGATGTTTTGCACGATTGGCACGGCAATGCTGATGCAATCGGCGGCTGCGCAGGAATTGCCGATGACGCCGCTGCGGCCCGACCAAGTCGCGTTTCGCGCACTTTATCAAGAGCTGGTCGAGACCAACACCACGCTGTCGGCGGGAAGCTGTACGCTCGCCGCCGAGCGGATTGCGGCGCACCTGAAAGCGGCTGGCTTCGCTGATAAGGACATCACGCTGTTTTCCACGCCTGAGCATCCCAAGGAAGGCGGTATCGTCGCCATTCTAGCCGGGACGTCGAAGACCGTGAAACCGATGCTATTACTCGGACATCTCGACGTGGTCGAAGCCAAGCGCGAGGATTGGACTCGCGATCCCTTCACCTTGATCGAGGAAAACGCTTATTTTTACGGGCGCGGCACCGCAGATATGAAGGCGATGGACGCGACTTGGGTCGATGCGTTGATTCGTTTCAAACAGAGCGGGTACCGCCCCAGGCGCAGTGTCAAGCTAGCCCTGACCTGCGGCGAGGAAACGAGCTACGCATTCAACGGCGTTCAGTGGCTGACGCAGAACCGGCCAGAGCTCATTTCCGCGGCTTTCGCCCTCAACGAAGGCGGTGGCGGGCAAACGGATGGCCACGGCAAGCTGCTCGTGCAATCGATTCAGGTTGGCGAGAAGGCAATGCAGAATTATCGGCTCGAAACGCGCAACGCCGGCGGCCACAGTTCCATTCCGATTCGCGACAATGCCATTTACGAGCTCAGCGATGCCTTGACCAAGGTTCGCGATCACGAATTCCCCATGAAATTTTCCGAAACGACGCGCGTTTTTTTCGCTAAAGCGGGCGCCTCGCGCGCTGACGAGTTGGGTCATGCGATGGTGGCCCTCTCGCAGAATCCCGCGGACGCGGCCGCCGAGGCCATCGTGTCCCGTGACCGAATCTATCACAGCATGCTGCGCACAACGTGCGTCGCAACCCTGCTGGAAGGCGGGCATGCCAATAATGCGTTGCCGCAACGAGCAGCGGCGAACGTCAATTGTCGAATTTTTCCCGGCGAAACCGTCGAGGGCACCCGGGCTATCCTGGTCGAAACGATTGGCGATCCCGGGGTCAGCGTCACTTTGGTCCAGCCGGTTCATCCCGTCGCCGTGCCGCCACCGCTGGATCCCCAGATTATCGGGCCCGCGGAAAAACTAGTGGCGAAATACTACCCTGGAGTGCCTTTGATTCCCGCCATGTCGACTGGCGCCACCGACGGCATTTATCTGGAGGCGATCGGCATTCCCGTTTACGGCGCTCCCGGCGGCTGGAGCGATCCCGACGGCAATGGCGTGCACGGATTCAACGAGCGTAAAGCGGTGCGGTCGGTGTTTGTTGGCAGGGACTTTCTCACCGAGCTTGTGAGGTTGTACGCCGACGCAGGCTGATCACTGGGTTGTACTGAAACTCGGAATGATGCCGGGCAGCAGGTACTGTTGGATGATGACAATGACGACCAGTAGCAGGGTCAGTAGGACACTGTGCATGAACGTGCGCGCCAGCACGGCCCCTTCCTGACCCTTGAGGTCCGTGACCGACACGCCGGTCGCGATATTCTGCGGCGAAATCATCTTGCCGAGAACACCTCCCGATGAATTTGTGGCCGCGAACAATAAGGGGTTCAAATGCAGTTGCCGCGCGGCGACCACTTGCAGATTTCCGAACAGCGCATTGCCCGAAGTGTCGCTGCCGGAGAGGAATACCGCGATCCATCCGAGGAAGGGCGAAAACAAGATGAAGGCGTGCCCGGTCGAGGCGACGCCGAGCCCCAGCGTGTAGGCGAGGCCTGCATAGTTCATCACATAGGCAAGGCCGACGATCAACATGACGGTCAACACTGCCTGCCAAATCTGCCGTACGGTGCGAATCGCACACCGGCCGAATTCGGCCGGCGTCAACCTGACGACGGCTGCGGTGATGACGGCGGCAATCAAAATGGCCGTTCCGGTGCCGAGAGGCTGAAACGCCCACACGGCGCCGTAGGGCTTGTCGTGATAGAGCGTGATGGCGACGGCCTTGTCCAATCCCGGCCAAGGAATCGCACGCTCCCCAACATTGGCGATTTTGAACAGGGTCCACAGAATCACGGTGGCGGTGACGATCAACCATGGCAACCAGCCTTGCCAAGCCGGTACGGGTCGAGCACCCACAACCCGCGATTCGCGGGGCGAGCGCGCGATCGCGAATGCCGTATCCGCCGCCGGCCGCCAAAAACGTAAAAACAACAGAGTGGCGGCCAGCGATGCCAGCGCAGCGAAGACGTCCGTCAGTGTGTAGTTAAGATAATTGGATGCCATAAATTGCCCCACTCCGAAGCTCACACCCGCGACCAGCAACATCGGGCACAGCACCCGGATCGAACGCCAACCGCCGTAAAGCCCCATGACGTAGAACGGCAGGCAGGCAGCGATGAACGGTAACTGCCGACCGATCATCTGGGCGAGCGCGGGTGCCGGCAGTCCGGTAACGGCGCCCAAGACTGTCACCGGCGCGCCGAGCGCGCCGAAAGCGACGGGCGTCGTATCGAAAATCAGCACAAATACCAGGGCGTCGATGGCTGGAAATCCACACAGGATCAGCAAGGAGCCGGTAATGGCGACTGGGGCGCCGAAGCCGGCGATGCCTTCGAGCAAGGCTCCGAAACAAAATCCGATCACGATCAACACCACCCGTCGATCATTGGGTAGATTCGTGATCACCCATTCGCGGAACGCATCGAAGCGGCCCGACGCCACCGCGATGTTATAAATCAGCAGGGCGTTGAGGACTATCCACATGACCGGCCACACGGCAAACACCGCGCCATTGGCGGCGGACGCAAGGGCCAAGCGTGCCGGCATGCCCCATATCGTAGTCGCTATCAGGAAGGCAACGATCAGACCGGTCAACGCGGCCTGCCATGCCGGCCGTTTGAACATTCCCAGAAGGACGAGCACCGTCGCGATGGGTAATATCGCCACGAGAAATGACCACGCTAGACTGTTACCGACCGGCGTCAACAATTGGTGAAACATCGATTCTCCTAGGGCTGGCTGGCGGGTCGCGCTGCCGCCTCATGCCATCGACGAATGCTACCGCAATGCGGCGATTTGCGTCACGGCGGCCGACGATCAGGCACTCATGCATAATGATCAGAATGAAAGCTTCGCAGCGATTGGATCCTTTGAGCGAGCCATCTCGGCTGCAGCGCCAAAGCGAGGTAGTGGCGGCACTCAAAGACGTATTGCCCGGCGCGTCGATATTATTTCGCCACGAGGACACCGTCACCTACGAATGCGATGCTCTGACCGCTTACCGCAAATCTCCTCTGGTGGTGGTGCTCCCGGAAACCGAAGCTCAAGTGGCGGCTACCCTCAGGACTTGCCATCGCATGGGAGTGCCCGTTATTGCACGGGGGGCGGGCACGGGTTTGTCCGGTGGGGCGACCCCCCATCACTGGGGAGTGATCTTATCTCTGGCCAAATTCAATAAAATCTTGAACATAGACGCTGCGGCGTGTACGGCGGACGTGCAATGCGGAGTCCGCAATCTAGCCATCAGCGAAGCCGCGGCCGTCCACCACTTGTATTACGCTCCCGACCCCAGCAGCCAAATTGCCTGCACCATTGGCGGCAATGTGGCTGAGAATGCGGGTGGCGTGCACTGTCTGAAGTACGGTCTGACCCTACACAATGTCATGCGGGTCCGCGGCTTCATGGTGGACGGGGAAGCGGTGGAGTTCGGCTCGCGGGCGCTGGACGCGCCAGGTCTCGATCTGCTGTCGGTGATCGTCGGCAGTGAAGGCATGCTGGCCGTGACCATTGAAGTCACCGTCAAATTGATCCCGAAACCGCGGCTGGCCCGCTGCATCATGGCGAGCTTCCGCGACATCGAATCAGCCGGCGCGGCAGTGGCGAGTGTGATTGCGCGGGGCATCATTCCCGCGGGCCTAGAACTCATGGACAAAGCCATGACCGCCGTTGTCGAGAAATTCGTTCAAGCCGGCTACGATCTCGAGGCGGCGGCAATTCTCCTCTGCGAAAGCGACGGGACGCCCGGAGAAGTCGAGGAGGAGATTGCCCGCATGGAGGATGTGCTCAATGCCGCGGGGGCGTCCCGTATCGAGGTCAGCCGCGACGAAGCGCAGCGCCTCAAATTTTGGAGTGGTCGCAAGAGTGCATTCCCGGCGTCGGGCGGCATCAGTCCGGACTATATGTGCATGGATTCAACCATACCGCGAAAGCGCCTCGCGCAGATGTTGCATGCGATCCAGCAAATGGAGACGAAGTACGCACTGCGTTGCGTGAACGTATTCCACGCGGGCGACGGCAACTTGCATCCGCTGATCCTGTTCGATGCCGATGATTCCGATCAGCTGCGCCGCTGTGAGCTGTTCGGCGCCGACATTTTGGAGACCAGCGTACAGCTTGGCGGTACCATCACGGGCGAGCATGGGGTGGGGGTGGAAAAGCTCAATTCGATGTGCGTACAGTTCTCGTCGCTCGAGCGCGCGCAGTTCATGTCGGTCAAGCATGCATTCGACTCCTTAGAGTTGTTGAACCCGGGAAAGGTGATACCGAGCCTTCACCGCTGCGCTGAGTACGGCAAGATGCATATCCACCGGGGAATGCTGCCGTTTGCCGAATTGCCGAGGTTTTGATGCCGCCGCATCCGGTACTGGAGCGTTTGGTCGAACGCGTGCATCAGGCGCACCGCGAAGGCACTGCGCTCGAGATCCGCGGCGGCGGCACGAAATCCTTTTATGGCGGCTCGCCGACCGGCGCACCGCTCAACGTAACCGGGCTCGCGGGCATCAGCAGTTACGAGCCGACCGAACTGGTCGTCACCGCGCGCGCCGGCACACCTCTCGCCGAACTGGAGAGCACGCTTGCCGCACAAGACCAGTGTCTGCCCTTCGAGCCCCCCCATTTTTCGGGTATCGGGACTGTGGGTGGGATGGTGGCTGCCGGCCTGTCGGGACCCGCGCGCGCGACTCTCGGCTCCGTACGCGATCATCTTCTGGGCGTGACGCTTCTCAACGGACGGGGCGAAGTGCTGACTTTCGGCGGACAGGTTGCCAAAAATGTGGCCGGCTACGATGTGTCGCGACTGATGGCCGGGTCGTTGGGAATCCTCGGCGTCATCTGCGAAGTCTCGTTGAAAGTGCTGCCGATCAGCCCGGCGAGCAGAACGCTATGCTTCGAGTGTGACGAGGCCGGCGCACTGGGGCAATTGAATCGGTGGAATTCCCAGCCCCTGCCCATCAGCGCCAGCTCCTGGCACGACGATCGACTGTATATACGCCTCAGCGGGGCGCAAGCGGCTGTAAGCGCGGCTTGCGATAAGCTGGGCGGCGCGGAAATCGATTCGGACGGGGCGCGAAGATGGTGGTGCGGCGTGCGAGATCAGGTCCATGATTTCTTTTCAGTGACAGATACGGCTCTGGCCGACGGTGAGTGCCTGTGGCGGCTGTCGGTGCCGGCGACCAGTCCCGCGCTCGGATTGCCGGGAGGGCAGTTCATCGAATGGCACGGCGCGCAGCGCTGGTGGCGGACCACGGCTCCGGTTCGCACGCTGCGCGAGGCGGCGGCAAGGGTTGGCGGGCATGCGACTCTGGTCCGGGGCGCCGACAAGTCCGCCGGCGTGTTCACGCCGCCGGGCGAAGTGCTGATGCGAATCCACCGAGGACTGAAACGCGCATTCGACCCTGCCGGTATTTTCAATCCGGGCCGTTTGTACTCTGAATTTTGATATCCGCATGCAAACCCATCTGAGTCCCGAGTTCGCGCAGACCCCCGAAGGTGAGGAGGCACGTGCCATTGTTCTCAAATGCGTGCACTGCGGGTTCTGCAACGCGACCTGTCCCACGTATCAACTGCTGGGCGATGAACTCGATGGCCCGCGCGGGCGAATTTATTTGATCAAGCAGGTGCTGGAGGGCGCCGAGGTTACCCGCACCACCCAGCAACATTTGGATCGGTGTCTGACCTGTCTTAACTGCCAAACCACCTGTCCCAGCGGGGTCGAGTACGGTCATCTGGTCGACATTGGCCGAAAGTTGGTCGATGCCCGGGTCGAGCGTCCGGTATTCGAGAAGACCCTGCGATGGGCGCTGCAGGAAGGCCTTACTTCGGCCTTGTTTGCTCCGGCAATACGCTTGGGCCAACTCTTGCGGCCACTATTGCCGCCGGCGCTGAAAACAATAGTGCCGATTCGCTCGAAAGCGCGTCCCGATCAAGGCTCCCGTGGCAGCCGACAGCGCAAGATGTTGCTGCTGGCAGGGTGCGTGCAGCCGGCGATGATGCCCAATATCAACCGCGCGACGCAGCGTGTACTCAGTGTGCTGGGCATTGATACGCTTTATGCCGTTGATGCGGGGTGCTGTGGTGCCGTGCGTTCACACCTCGGGGATGCGGACGGCGGACTGGCGGATATGCGCCGCAACGTCGATGCCTGGATCCCAATGCTCGCTCACGGTGAGATCGAGGCCATAGTTGCGTCGGCGTCGGCATGCGGACTCGCGATCAAGGAATACGGCCACGCCTTGGCGAACGACGTCGGATACTCCTCAAATGCGGCACGAGTCAGCGAACTTGCCCGCGATGTGAGCGAGCTGTTGCCGGAACTGGTGCCGGCGTTGAAAGGTAAATTGAATCTGCGGGGTGTCAACCGCTTGGCCTTTCATTCTCCCTGTACCTTGCAGCACGGCCAGCGATTGATAGGGGGCGTCGAAACGCATTTGAGAGCACTGGGCTTCGACGTCGCCGTCCCAAGCGCCGAGAGCCAAATGTGCTGCGGCGCCGCCGGAACCTACTCAATTCTGCAGCCGCTGCTGGCGAATCGATTGCGCGAGCGTAAGTTGGCCAATTTAGCCGAGCTCGATCCCCAATGCATCGTCTCGGCCAACATGGGCTGCATTCGGCATTTGCAGTCCGGCACCGCGACGCCGGTCAGGCATTGGATCGAGGTATTGGACGAAGCGCTTTCGCCGGTCTGAATGTTGCACAATCGAGCGGTTTGACGCTCTCTGGAGACCTCTCGATGTGTTTGGTGATGGTGGCGTGGCGGGCACATCCTCTGTATCCGTGTTTGATCGCGGCCAACCGCGATGAATTTCACGCGCGCCCGGCCGCGCCTGCGCAATGGTGGCCGGACCAGCCGCAGATACTGGGCGGCAGAGACCTCACGGCCGGCGGGACCTGGCTAGGGATTACCCGGGGCGGCCGATTCGCCGCCCTGACCAACTATCGCGGTCTGGATCAGCGTCGGGCGGATGCGCCGAGTCGCGGCATGCTGGTGAGATCCCTGTTGGAGTCGACTGAGACCACCGGCGAGTGCCTCGAGCGGTTGCGCGGCGTGAACGCCGCCTACAACGGATTCAATGTGATTTTTTGCGACGGACAGCGACTCGGCATACATGAAAGCGTGCGAGGCGCCGGGCGGGAACTGGGGCCGGGTATTTATGGGCTGTCGAATCATTTGCTCGACACACCTTGGCCCAAAGTGCGAAACCTCAAGAGCCGCTTGGAAGCAGCGCTC
>JALYIW010000202.1 GCA_030775625.1 Pseudomonadota bacterium
GGCAAACCGCCTGTCAAGTTGCCCAGCGAGGAAGACGCCGTCGAGGTGATGACGGGCGCGATCTTACCTCTGGGCAGCGACTGCGTGATTCCGGTGGAGCAACTCGACGTGGTCGACGGCATTGCAACTTTGAATGCCGCCGTGGCGAGCTTGCCCTTTCATAACGTGCATCGCCGCGGCAGCGACAGCCGTCAAGGCGCGCTGTTGTTGGAAGCAGGGACTTTGCTGCGGCCGCCGGAGATCGCCGTGGCTGCGTCGGCCGGGATGGCACGCGTGCGCGTAAGCTCTCAGCCCGCGGTGATGATTGTGTCGACCGGCGATGAGTTGGTGGAACCCGGCGAACCCATCGAGGATTTTCAGGTGCGCCGCTCCAACGCCTACGCACTGACCGCGACCCTGCGGCAGCGCGGCTTCGTGCGCATAGGCGAGGATCATGTTCTCGACGATGAGAACATGCTGCGCGAAAGATTGGCCTTGCACCTGACCACCCACGAAGTGGTGGTGTTGAGCGGTGGAGTGTCGATGGGAAAGTTCGATTTCGTCCCTAGAGCGTTGATGCAGCTGGGAGTGCAAGAAGTATTTCACAAAATTGCGCAAAGACCCGGCAAGCCGATGTGGTTTGGGATTGGGCCGCAGGGCCAGGCGGTATTTGGGTTGCCTGGCAATCCGGTCTCGACCCTGGTCTGCCTGATCCGTTATGTCATTCCCGCCATTGCAGAGGCCATGGGCACCAAGCGCGCAGCGCCGGAGCGGCTGGCGCTGGCGGCGCCGGTCACTTTTAAGCCTCCTCTCGCCTATTTTTTGCCGGTCAACATCGTGCATGACGAGTGGGGCCGGCCATGGGCGACCCCGCAGCCACCGCGTGGCTCCGGAGATTTCTTGAGCCTCGCAGGCACCGATGGTTTCGTCGAACTGCCGCCCGGCCCCAACACTTATCCGAAGGGCTTCGTCACCACCGTCTACCGCTGGTAATCTGGCCAACCATGACTTCCGTCATTCACCACATTCGAAATCCGCAAATTCCAGCCGATCGGCTCGGGCGGCCCTTGCACGATTTACGTATTTCGGTCATGGACCGCTGCAATTTTCGCTGCCCTTACTGCATGCCCAAGGAACAGTTTCACCAGCACTATCGATTCTTGAAATCCCAGGAGCGATTGTCGTTCGAGGAGATCGTGCGCCTTGCCCGGCTGTTCGCCACATTGGGCGTGCGCAAGCTGCGCCTGACCGGCGGAGAGCCCCTGCTGCGGGCCAATCTTGCCGACTTGGTGGGCGATCTGACGGGGATTCCGGGCATAGACGACATCGCCTTGACCACGAACGGCGTGCTGCTGGGCCAACATGCCGTCGACTTGCAGGCCAATGGCTTGCGGCGCGTCACCGTGAGTTTGGATACCTTGGATAAGGACATTTTCACTCGCATGAGCGGCGGGTTCGGTGCCCTCGATCAGGTCTTGAGCGGCATCGATGCGGCCATCGCGGCGGGACTCACCCCCGTCAAGATCAATGCCGTCGTCGAACGCGGTGTGAATGACCATACGGCGCTCGCCCTGGTGGAGCACTTCCGCGGCTCGCCGGTGATCGTGCGCTTCATCGAGTTCATGGATGTGGGCAATCGCAACAATTGGCGGCCTGAGGCGGTGGTGCCGTCCCGCGAACTGGTGGCGAGAATCAGCGAGAGGTGGCCCATGCAGCCGCTATCGGAGAACTATCACGGTGAAGTCGCCAAGCGTTGGCGATTTGACGACGGCGGCGGCGAAGTGGGATTCATTTCCTCCGTATCGCAGCCCTTCTGCGGCAGCTGCAGCCGCGCGCGGCTCTCTTCGGAGGGCAAGTTCTATACCTGCCTGTTCGCGACTCACGGTCTGGATTTGCGCGCGCCGCTGCGCGCCGGTGCCACAGATGCGCAAGTGCTGCAATTGATCCGCGGCGCGTGGAGCGCACGCACCGACCGCTATAGCGAATTGCGCGAAGAATTGCGGCGCAGTGAACCAGAGTCGAAGAAAATCGAAATGAATTACATCGGCGGATGAGCGCATGAGCTTTACCCACTTGGATTCAGAACGGCATCCGGCCATGGTGGACGTCAGCGACAAGGCGCAGAGTAAGCGTACGGCCACGGCGCAAGCGCATGTGCGCTTCCCGGCCGGCGTTGCCGCGGCATTGCGTGAAAGCGGCTTGCGGTCACCGAAGGGCCCGGTATTCGACACTGCCATCGTCGCGGGGGTCATGGGCGCCAAGCGGACTCATGAATTGATTCCGTTCTGCCATCCGCTCGGATTGGAGAACTGCCGGATCACCATCGAATTGGAGGGTGAAACCGCCGTGATCCGCTGCACGGTGAGCGTGCACCACAAGACCGGCGTCGAGATGGAGGCTCTCACCGGAGCGAGTGTCGCTGCCCTCACCGTCTACGATATGTGCAAAGCCCTGTCGCATGACATCGTCATCGGTCAAATACGCTTGCTGGCAAAAGAAGGCGGCCGGAGCAGCTATGAGTTGAAGGATACGCCATGAACGCGGCCGCGCCGATCTACGGTTTGATCCTGGCCGGTGGTTCCAGCTCGCGGATGCGGCGCGACAAGGCGGCGCTGCCGTATCTGGGCAAAAGTCAGCTGGATCGGGCCTTCGAGCTCGCGAGCCGACATGTCTCTGACGTGTTCGTGTCAGTGCGCAAAAGCCAGGCTGCGGAGCCAACCCGGGCGCAGCGTCCCATGATCGTGGATTCGGTCGCGGGCGAAGGTCCCATCGTGGGCATACGTTCGGCGCTGGCTGCGTATCCTGGCGTGGCGTGGCTGGTGATTGCCTGCGACTTGCCGTTTTTATCGGATGCCGCGGTGTCGCAGCTTTTGCGGGAACGCGATGCCGGCGCGGTGGGCACGGCGTATCGCAGCACCCACGATGGATTGCCGGAACCCTTGTGCGCCATTTGGGAACCCTCGGCGGGCCGCGCAATGGCCGATTACCAGGCTGAAGGCGGCCATTGCCCGCGAAAATTTTTGATCCGTCACGCGGCGCGGCTGCTCGAACCTCTGGACCGGCGAGCACTGGACAATGTCAACACGCCCGAGGAATACGCACAGGCTCTGGCCACCCTATGCAGCTGAAAATTCAATATTACGCATTGATGCGCGAACAAGCAGGCCGCTCGGAGGAGACTCTCGAAACCTCTGCGACTTCTCCGGCGGACCTTTATGCCGAATTGGCGGCGCGCTACGCCTTTACCCTGACGCGCGAACAGGTAAAGGTTGCAGTCAATAGCGAGTTCACCGACTGGGCGCGCAAACTCTCTGCCGGTGATGCCGTGGTATTCATTCCGCCGGTGGCGGGTGGCTGATGCGCTTTCGTTTCACCCAATCGGCGATCGATACCGACATTGCGCGGCGCGAACTCCTCGACTCTGGGGCGGGTGGATACGTCAGCTTCGAGGGATGGGTCCGAGATTGCAACGAAGGGCTTGAAGTCACGCGGCTGGAATACGAAGCCTTTCAGGAACTGGCGATGAAAGAAGGCGAGCGAATCGTCGAGGAGGCGCTGCGACGCTTTCCCGTGAAGCGTGCACTATGCATACATCGTGTCGGGGCGCTCGATTTGAGCGACATGGCCGTCTGGGTGGGCGTGAGCTCCGCGCATCGCGGCGAAGCCTTCGATGCCTGTCGATTCATCATCGACGAAGTCAAACATCGCGTGCCGATTTGGAAAAAAGAGCACTACCGCAACGGGGATTCCGGCTGGGTGAATTGCGAGCGCTGCGCGACGGCGCCGCTGCACACGCATGCCCATGCGTGAGCCGGGCGCGGTGCGGCCCGACTACTCCAGGCAGGTATTGCTGAAGGAGATCGGCCCGCAGGGTCAGGCAGCCCTCGCGCGCGGCCGAGTTTTGATCGTCGGCGCCGGGGGCCTGGGCAGCCCCGTGCTGCAATATTTGGCCGGCGCCGGTGTGGGCTGCCTGGGCGTCGTGGATGCCGACACTTTGGATGCCAGCAATCTACACCGTCAACCGATTTATGCCTTGACCGATGTGGGCGCGCCGAAGTCCGAATTGGCGGCCGCGGCCGTCAGGAACATCAACCCCAGCGTGCGCGTCGAGACTCATGCAGCACGATTTGACGCAGACAATGCCCTGGCGCTGGTTCAGGCTTACGACATCGCGGTCGATTGCAGCGACAATTTTCGCACCAAGTATTTGATCAATGACGCCGCGGTCCTCGCGCAGCGCGCGGCGGTGTTTGCCAGCGTCTATCAATACGAGGGCCAGCTGCAAGTCTACAAACCGGAGCCGGGGCACGCCTGCCTGCGCTGCCTATGGCCCGATGCCATTGCCGACGGGGTGGTCGGCAACTGCGCCGAGGCGGGAGTGCTGGGACCGGTGCCCGGCACTTTCGGCTCCCTGCAGGCGCTGCTGGTCCTCAAAATATTGTTGAAGATGGCCGGGCAACTCGAGGGTGAACTGCTGCTGCTTGATTTCATGAATTTCTCCAGCGTAAAAATCCAAGCGGCACGGCTGCCGGAATGCCTTGCGCCGGGCTGCGCGCACATTCGAGGCATCCCCCGCGAAGATTCACAAATAGAGATTTTTCTGGACTCGGCGGACGCCGCCGCACGGCGCGGACTGGAAGTCGTGGATATCCGCACGGCGGCGGAAATTGCGGCGCGACCCAGCGGTGCGCGGCACATTGAGATGGCCGCCCTACTTGCGGATCCGGGTTCCCTCGGAGCGAGAACCGGGTTTTTATTGGTGTGCGCCTCGGGCAAGCGCAGCTTGGCTGCCGCTCGCGAACTACGTAGCAGGGGGTTCGCCGTGCACTCGCTCGCCGGTGGACTTAAGCAGTGGAAAAACTGAATCTTGCGGTTCGAGAGTAAATTACCCGACGTCGACACGACTATTTTCACCGTCATGTCGAGACGCGCGCTCAAGGAAGGCGCTCTGAATATTGGCCAGGGATTTCCCGACTATCCCATTGATCCACGCTTGGCCGCTGCGCTGACGGATGTCATCGCGGATGAGCGCAATCAATATGCGCCGATGGAGGGGGTGGTCGAGTTGCGCGAACAGATCTCGGCCAAGCTGCACACCAGCTATGACCGCATTTTCGATCCGCTGACCGAAATTACCGTGACCTGCGGCGGCACTGAAGCGCTCTACGATGCCGTTCAATGCGTGGTGCGCTCGCAAGACGAAGTGATCATTTTCGATCCCGCGTACGATGCTTACGAACCGGCCGTGCGTCTGGCCGGCGGCCGCTGCATCCGCATTCCGCTGGTGCCCCCCGAGTTCCATTACGATTGGGATCGAGTACGGCGTTCACTGAGTGATCGCACTCGACTGGTCATCATCAACAGCCCGCAAAATCCCAGCTGCTCAGTGGCGCGCCGTGACGATCTCGACGCGCTGGCGGCCCTGATCCGCGGTCGTCCGATCACGGTACTGGCGGACGAAGTCTACGAGCACGTGCTATATGACGGCCGACGCCACGCTTCGGTGCTCGCGCATCCAGAATTGCGAGAGCGCAGTTTTGCGGTATTTTCCTTCGGTAAAACGCTGCATGCCACAGGATGGCGAGTCGGCTATTGCGTGGCGCCGGCGGACATGAGCCGCGAGTTGCGCAAGGTGCATCAGTTCAACACTTTCAGCATCGTCTCGCCGCTGCAGTACGCGATCGCACGCTACTTGACGGCGTATCCCGACGCTTGGAGAGGGCTGTCGGCGTTTTTCGAAGCCAAACGCAATCTGCTGGCCGGACGGCTGCGCGGCTCGGGATTCGAACCGGTTCCGTCGGCCGGCACCTATTTTCAATTGGTCGATTACGGCGGGCTCAGCACCGGCAACGACATGGATTTCGCAGACCGCCTGATTCGCGAGGCAAAAATCGCCGCCATTCCTTTATCGCCCTTCTACGCGGCACCGCCGCCGATGACGCTGCTGCGTCTATGCATCGCCAAACGCGACGCAACGCTCGAGGACGCCGCCGAACGCCTGTGCAACTTCGCCGCGAGACTGCGCTCGTAAGCAGATCATCGATCCGATGTACCGTAGCGGCGCGCGGCCGAGGGCAGGCTTTGCCGCTGCCGTATGCGGGCCGCATCCATCAACATGCGCCCGGCCCAGCGATACACATTGTTCTCTTTGACGGTTCGGCGCATCAGGCTCATGCGGCTGCGCCGTTCCTCCCGGGCCATGCGCATGGCGATTTCCATGGCGTCGGCGGTCTCTGTGACGTCGAATGGATTGATCAGCACGGCTTCGGTCAATTCACGCGATGCACCGGCGAAGGTGCTCAAGATCAGCACGCCGTCTTCATCATCACGCGCCGCGACGAACTCCTTGGCCACGAGGTTCATTCCGTCATGCAGACTATTGACCAGACAGAAATCGGCGGCGCGATACAGTTCGAACACCCGCAACGGCTCTTGATGTTCGTCGATGAGCACGATGGGCCGCCAATCACCTTCCGCAAACTTGCTGTTGATCCGCTCCACCTCCGCGTAGGTTTGTTGCTGCAGCGCCTGGTATGCCGGCAACTGCGTGCGCGAGGGCGCCGCAATCTGCAGCAGGCAGAGTCGAGCGCGGTGCCGCGGATTCTTGTCGAGTAATGCTTCCAGGGCGTGGAAACGCTCGATGATTCCCTTGGTGAAATCCCAACGTTCGACGCCCAGCCCAATGGTCACGTCAGGGCCGATTCGATAGCGCTCGCGGACCACCGACCGGCAAGTCGCGATATCCGGCAAGAACTGCAGCCAGCGCGGCGGCCATTCGATTGAAATAGGATACGGAGCGACCCGGCACACATGCCCTTGCAGAGTCACGGTCATGTGCTCATGATCGATCTGGCATTCCACGAAGCGATCCACGGCGTCGAGAAAATTTTGGCAGTGGTGGCGGGTGTGGAATCCCAGAATGTCCGCCGACAGCATGTGCAGCAGCAGTTCGCGTTTCCAGGGGCATACGCCAAAGGTTTCAGCGTTGGGCCAGGGCACATGCCAGAACAGCGCGATCGTCGCCTTCGGAATTTTCTTGCGTATCAGCCGCGGCAGCAGCGCAAAATGAAAATCCTGGATCAGAACGACCGGACTGTCGGTGCCGGATTCGGCGGCCACTACCTCAGCGAACTTGGCATTGACCTCTTCGTAGGCGCGCCAATCGCTAGCCCGGAAGGCCGGCCTTACATAAGCGAGATGGCATAGCGGCCACAAACCCTCGTTGGAGAAACCATAGTAGTAGCCCTGCTCCTGCTCCTGAGTCAGCCACACGCGGCGCAAGGTATAGGAGGGATCGTCGGGCGGGACCTGGATCTGATCATAGCGATCCACGGTCTCGCGATCGGCGGAGCCCGCGCCATGCGCCACCCACACACCCGAACATGCGCGCATGATGGGCTCCAGCGCGGTCACCATGCCGCTGGCGGGTACTTGGACCACCGGATGACGGTCGGCATCGAAATTGTGGATGTACGGTTCACGGTTCGACACGATGATGACCTGCGCCGAATGTAGGTGATCGCGCACCACCTGGCGCAGTGCCTGCGGTGTCCAATTCTCTTGGAAATCGATTTCCAGGCGTTGCTTTTCTTCGGCCTCGGCCAATACCTGGCGGACTTGCGACAGAATGGGCAAGGAGGAGCGCGGCGACTCGGCGTCGTCGAGAAAGCGCTTGCCCCGGATGTCGCCGATCAAAATTTTCGCCCAGCGGCGTAATTGCAGCCACCCGGCCAGCACGATCAACAGCGCCAACAGCAGCACCGATATGCCGACGAATACCAATACAAAGTCGCGCGCGGTCCTTTGCCGCCGGTCGACGAAACTCAAATCATGCAGCATCAAGACCCGAAACGGCGTCGGGTCGGCCATGTCGAAATCGAAGCGCGAAATTTGCACGGAGCCGGAGGGCAGCTGTACGATTTTCGTCGCCCCATCGTTCGCGCCGCTGGTCAGCTCGCAAGATATCGCGGGCGGCGCACGCTCCGTTTTTAAAATCGTCGCTCCATTCGGACGGCACACCAGTACCGCGAGCAAACGCTCGTCCGCGGTTATTTTGGACAGGTAGCTGCGCAGCCGCGGCTCATTTCCCTTCTCCACGAGATCAGTGATCGGCTCTTCCATCGAATGCATCACCAACTGGGCGCGCAACTCAACATCGGAGCGAAACCATTCGGCCAGCAGGCGCTCGATATAGGGCAAGCCGAAGTACGCCACGACGCACGACGCGAATGCCACCGGCAACACGAAGCGCAACATGACTGACTTGAACATCGCGCCTCGGCATAATGAAAGGGCTGCGCCAAAATACCAAAAATTACGGGTACCGGTTTCTGCTTTTCTAGGACAAACGCGTGTAAAACTTACATATAATGAGTACATCGCTGCCATTGGCAGCAGCCATGCCATAGGCTATCTTTTCGACACATGATGCAAACACCGCCGCTGCCTTCCCTAGAATGGTGTTTGTTTTTAGACGTCGACGGGACATTGATCGAGTTGACCGACTCGCCGTCGGAAACTTTCGCGGGACCCGCGCTAAAAACCCTCTTGGTTCACGTTGCCGAGCGTCTCGGCGGTGCCCTGGCGTTGGTGAGCGGGCGCAGCATAAGCTCCTTGGACTCGCTGTTTGCTCCGTTGCGCCTGCCGGCCGCGGGACTGCACGGCGTCGAACGACGCAAGGCGACTGGCGTCATGCAAGGCGCGAGTTTCACCGACTCGCAACTCGATCGAGCGCGCGTCGCGTTACAAGCATTGCTGTCGGCGCATCCGGGAACTTCCCTCGAGGACAAGGGCCGCACTCTTGCAGTGCATTTTCGCATGGCGCCGCAATTCGAAGCGAGCTTGCGTGAATCGATGATCGCCATCAGCCAACCGTTGGGCAGCAACTATCACATTCAAGAAGGCAACAAGGTGCTCGAAATCAAGCCGCGGGGTTTCACCAAGGCGACTGCCATCAAGGCCTTCATGTCCGAGCCGCCGTTTTCGGGCCGCACACCAGTGTTCGTCGGGGATGACCTGACCGATCAGGACGGCTTTCACTTCGTTGAGGAGCGAGGCGGGATCTCCGTTGCGGTCGGAGACCGCGTCCAAGGACAATACGGCGTCAAGGACGCCGCGGGCGTCTACCACTGGCTCGAAGGAATCGCCGCATTGCACGACTCACACCGCGCATGAGCAATAAATCGAACTTGAATCTCGCGGTTATCGGTAACTGCCAGGTGGCCGCCTTGATCGATGAGCAAGGTCGGATCGTTTGGGCTTGTCTGCCCAAACCGGACGCCGATCCGGTGTTTTGCGCCCTGCTCCGCTCCGAAGGAGGCGATTCCAAGAGCGGAGTGTTTGCAGTTGATCTGAGAAACCTGGCGCAGGTGAGCAGGACTTATGAGCGCAACACCGCCATCGTCGCTACCACGTTGACCGACGCTGCGGGAAACGCACTGAAAATCACGGATTTTTGCCCGCGCTTTCGCTCGCGCGGCCGCAATTTCCGACCCATGGCCATCGTTCGTTTAATCGAACCCATCCATGGACGACCCGTCGTGACCGTGCGTCTGCGGCCGCGATGCGACAATGGCGCGAACGATCCGCAGCGTGTTCCCGGCAGTCACCACATCCGCTTCCTGTCATCGGGACTCAATTACCGCGTTACTACCAATAGTTCGCTTTCGCCCCTTCTTGAAGAGAGTGCGTTCGTGCTCGACGCGCCGCTGGCATTCGTTCTCGCGCCGGACGAAACCATCGAGGAGACGCCGCTCACCTTGGCGAAGTCCTGGCTGGATGAGACGCGCAACTACTGGCATGAATGGGTTCGCGGCCTCGCCGTGCCGTTTGATTGGCAGGAAGCCGTGATCAGATCGGCGATCACTCTCAAATTGTGCACTTATGAGGACACGGGCGCCCTGCTCGCCGCGCTCACCACCTCGATCCCTGAAATGGCCCACAGCACCCGAAATTGGGATTACCGCTTTTGCTGGCTGCGGGACAGCTTTTTCGTGGTGCTGGCGCTCAATCACTTGGGCGCCACCAACACCATGGAGGGGTACCTGCGCTATCTCGATAACATCGTTGCCCGCAATCCCGGCGGTGACCTGCAGCCGCTGTACAGCATCAACGGCGAAGCTCACGTCGAAGAACGCATTATCGACACGCTGGAAGGGTATCGGGGCATGGGTCCGGTCCGCGTCGGCAACTTGGCATACGAGCAAGTGCAGTACGATGTCTACGGCGCCGTCGTGCTCGCCGCGCGGCAATTGTTTTTCGATCAACGCTTATCGAACCCCGGTGACGCCGCGGTGTTTGCCCGAGCCGAAGAGTTGGGCGCGCGCGCATTGAAGATGTTCAACGTTCCCGACGCCGGCCCGTGGGAATTTCGCGGTATTGAGCGCGTCCACACCTTTTCATCGGTGATGTGCTGGGCGGCATGCGACCGCTTGGCGCGTATTGGAACTCAACTGCGAATCACGGATCGCGCCGCTTTTTGGCGCAGCAGCGCGGATACGATGCGCGAAGAGATCCTGGCGCGCGCCTGGAGCCAGGGCAAACAGGCATTCACCAGCAGTTTCGGCGGAGAGGATCTCGATGCCACATCGCTGCTGCTGCCCGATCTGGGCTTCGTCGAAGCAAGCGATTCGCGTTTTATTTCCACGCTGCAAGCCATCGAACGCGAACTCGTACGCGGCGATCTCGTCTATCGCTACGTTCATGCGGATGACTTCGGCGTGCCGGCCAACACCTTCACCATGTGCTCGTTCTGGTACGTGAGCGCGCTGGCAGGGGTCGGACGCGTCGAGGAAGCGCGCAAGATTTTCGAAAAATTATTGCTTCGCCGCAACAGCGCGGGCCTGTTGTCCGAGGACATCGATCCCGAGAGCGGTGAACAATGGGGTAATTTCCCGCAAACCTACAGCATGGTCGGAATCATCACCTGCGCCATTCGCCTGACTCGCACCTGGGAAGAAATGCTCTAAATGCCAATCGTTCTCAATCTCGTATTTGTCCACTGCCGCGCACCATGTACTTATAGCTGGTCAATTGTTCCACGCCGACGGGACCCCGGGCGTGAAACTTATCCGTGCTGATGCCGATTTCGGCGCCCATGCCGAATTCGCCGCCGTCGGCGAACTGCGTCGATGCGTTGTGCAACACGATGGCGCTATCGACGCGGCTTAGAAATCGCTCCGCCGTCGCCGCGTCGTCCGTGACGATGCACTCGGTG
This sequence comes from Pseudomonadota bacterium, assembly GCA_030775625.1. Taxonomy (GTDB): domain Bacteria; phylum Pseudomonadota; class Gammaproteobacteria; order Steroidobacterales; family Steroidobacteraceae; genus Bog-1198. The sequence goes on from JALYIW010000202.1 coordinate 11,195, forward strand.
TGCTGCGAGCCGTAACGGCTGATGTGGGCGATAGCGGCGTCCACGTCATCGATCACGCGCACCGCGATGATGGCGTCGAGATATTCGGCATGCCAATCTTGTTCGGTCGCGGGGCTTACCCGCGCATCGACCATGGCGCTCGCTTCATCGCCGCGCACTTCGCAACCGGCGTCCAGAAGCATGGCGATCAACGGCTGCAGATGCGTCCTCGCACACTCTCGATCCACCAACAATGTCTCCGCCGACCCGCAAATTCCCGTTCGACGCATTTTGGCGTTGAGCACGATGCGCTTCGCCATGTGCAGGTTCGCGGCGCGATCGACATATACGTGGCATACGCCCTCGAGATGCCCGATCACCGGCACCCGCGCCTCCTCTTGCACGCGGGCGATCAAACTCTTGCCGCCGCGCGGCACGATGACATCGATACTGTCAGCCATATCGGCCAACATATGCCCGACAGCGGTTCGGTCGGTGGTAGGCACCATTTGAATACAGGTGGCCGGCAAATGCGCTGCCTGCAGTCCCGCCACCAGGCAGGCATGAATCGCCGCGCTGGAGCGCGCGCTTTCCGAGCCGCCGCGCAGTATGACCGCATTGCTCGATTTCAAGCACAGGGCGCCGGCGTCGGCCGTGACATTCGGGCGGCTCTCGTAAATAATGCCGATGACGCCCAGGGGCACGCACACGCGCTGGATCACCATACCATTCGGGCGCGTCCATTCGGCAAGCCGTCTGCCGATCGGATCCGCGAGACGCACGATGTCCTCGAGCCCCGAAGCCATGGCTTCGATGCGCTTGGCGTTGAGTTGCAAACGATCGATCAAAGCGCCCGTTAGTCCCCGCGCCACTGCTTCGCGCACCTCCGCGCCGTTGGCCGCCAGGATGGTCAGAGCTTGCTCGCGCAGCGCCGCCGCGGCCGCACTCAGGGCACGATTCTTTTGCTCGGTCGAAGCCAACGCCAGCACCTGCGCCGCGGCGCGCGCTTGACTGCCTAGTCCCTGCATCAACTGGGCGACATTGGTTTCCGTCATCATATGATTCCGCTGACATGCGCTTTGAGAACCACCAGATCGTCTCGATGAACGATTTCATCGCGGCCTCTGAATCCCAGCACCGCTTCGATGTCGGCGGACTTGCGGCCCATGATACGCGCCGTATCACCATCCGAATAAGCGCAAATCCCGCGCGCCACTTCCGCCCCATTCGGGCCGATGATACTGACGGTGTCGCCGCGCTCAAAGCGTCCGAGCGCGCGGGTGACGCCGGCCGGCAGCAGGCTCTTCCCCCCCATCAAGGCGCGCACCGCGCCGTCGTCGACGGCGATGGCCCCCGTCGGCCTGAGGGTCCCCGCGATCCATTGCTTGCGCGTTGCGACCGGAGTCGAGGATGGCACGAACCAGGTGCAGCGCGCCCCATCCTCGATGCGCTGCAAGGGATGCTGGAAGGCCCCCTTGGCGATGCATAAATGACAACCCGCTCCCACCGCTATTTTGGCCGCGGCGATTTTCGTCTGCATGCCCCCCGAACCCATGGCGCTGCCCGTTCCGCCCGCCATCGCCTCGATCGCGGGCGTAATCTCCAACACTCGGGCAATGAATTGCGCCTGTGGATCCTCGGTCGGGTCGGCGGTATACAGACCATCGATGTCGGATAATAAAATGAGGCAATCCGCACCCACCATTTGCGCCACTCGCGCCGCCAGGCGGTCATTGTCCCCATAGCGGATTTCGGTCGTCGCCACGGTATCGTTTTCATTGATCACCGGCACCGCACCGAGCGATAACAAGGTGTTGAGTGTGCCGCGTGCATTCAAGTACCGGCGGCGCTGCTCGGTGTCACCGAGTGTCAATAGAATTTGTGCAACGGCTATCTCGTGTACGTCCAAAAGTTCTTTATAGGCATGCGCCAGCCGAATTTGCCCTACCGCAGCGGCCGCCTGGCTCTCCTCCAGCCTGAGCTTGCCGGCGCTCAATCCCAAATGGCGCCTCCCCAGGGCAATCGCCCCGGAAGACACCAAAATGACTTCTTGTCCGCGTCTTCGTAGACGAGCCACGTCCGCCGCAAAGCCTTCCAGCCAGGAGCGATTCAGGCGGCCTTTCTCGCTATCCACCAGCAGCGCGGAACCGACTTTGACGACGACGCGTTTCGCTTCTGTGAAGGGGCGGGCGGTGGCTTTGCGGTCGGGAGCTGTCATGGGATCACAATATTGCCATTTACTTGGGCAAGCGGCCTCCCCTAATATTCACCTGCGCATTGAGCGGCAGCATTTCAAAGAAGGACGACTTCCGTGGGCAGAGAGTACGAACCAACCGTCGGGCAATGGTATGAGGACTTGGAAAACGAGGAAACCTTCCAGGTGCTCAAAGTGGACGAGGACAAGGAAACCGTTGAGATTCAACATCTCGACGGCGATATCGAGGAATTGGATGTCGACGGATGGGCGGAACTCGACTTAGAGCGCACCGCAGAGCCGGAAGGTTGGTCCGGTTCCAAAGCCGAGAAGGACGCTGAGGAAGACGAGGATGAGGACTGGGACGAGGATGAAGATGAAGATGAAGATGAGGATGAGGACGATTTAGACGATGAAGAAGACCGCGAGGAGTATTAGTCCTCGCGTCGCTCCGTGGTGCATTAGACGGGCGTCAACCAACCGTGGTGGTCCGGCGCCTCGCCCTGCTGAATGGCGACCAGTTGAGCGCGCAAGGACTGGGTGAGAGGTCCCACTTCGCCGCCCCCAACTTGGTGCTCGGTGCCCTTGTAAATCAGAGTACCCACGCCGGCGAGCACAGCCGCCGTTCCCGACAGCGCGGCCTCACCGCTTTTGGCCCACTCGAGCATCTCTTCGACGTCGAACGGGCGCTCCGAAACCTCAAAACCCAAATCGCGCGCGAGCGTGAGTAAGGAATCTCGAGTGACCCCATGCAAAAACGTGCTATCGAGGCTGCGAGTCAGCAGCTTCCCGTCGCGAATCAACAGAAAGTTAGCTGCGCCCGTTTCTTGCACTTGGCCTCCGGGACAGAACAGCACTTGATCGACCTGGTACTTGGCCCTCGCGCAGAGCGTCGGGCCCAAGGCAGCCGCATAATTCCCGCCGGTCTTGACCATGCCCATCTGCGCGGCGGAGCGCGTGTTCTCAGCGTCGACCAGGATGCGCAGCGGCTTCATGCCGCCGGCAAAATAATCCCACACCGGGCTTGCGAGCACGATGAGAGAGGCTTCCGCCGTGGGCGTAGCCGCGGCTCCTATATTTGGGGTCGTGCCAAACAGAATCGGCCGTAGGTATAAGGCGCCGGGCGCCTCGGGGACCGCGTCGCTGCAGCGCTTGATGACGGCGCGCACCATCTCGGCCAGCTGCACGGGATCGGGCTCCGGCAGCACCAGCAGCCGCGCACTCTGGCGCATTCTTTGGATGTGCCTGTCCATGCGATAGATGTGGATGGAACCATCGGCGCGGCCAAACGCCTTGAAGCCTTCGAAACAAGTGCTGGCGTAATGCAGCCCATGCGCGGCGGGGCTAAGTTCAATGGGTGCGACCGGTTTGATTTCGGTGGCGCTCCAGCGGCCGCCTTGGTAGGTGGCCACGGCCATATGGGAAGTCAATACCGTGCCGAACGCGGGTCTTTGGGGTTGGGAAGTCATGGGGATTTCACCTTGGATATAAAAATCGTCGCCGGATGCTCCAGGCGCTCCTTCAATGCTTGAATCATTGCCGCTGCATCATAACCGTCCACGAAACGATGATCGAAGGAGGAAGACAAATTTATGATACGGCGCACGACCACGGCGCCGCCATGCACCACGGGTCTTTCCACCGCCTTGTTGAGCCCTATAATGGCCACCTCGGGCGCATTGATGATGGGCGTCGAGGCAATTCCGCCCAATCTACCCAAGCTGGTGACCGTGATCGTGGAGCCCGCCAATTCGTCGCGCGTCGCCTGGTTGGCCCGCGCCCGGTCCGCCAAACGGCGGATCTCGCCTCCCACCTCCCACAGGCTCAGAGTTTGTGCGTTGCGCATCACCGGAACCTTCAATCCATGGGGGGTCTGGGTGGCTATACCGACATGTACCGCTCGGTGTCGCAGCAGAACCCCGCGCGTCGCATCGTACAAGACGTTGATTTGCGGAAACGCCTCCAGCACCCGAGTAAGCGCCATCACCACGAAAGGCAACACGCTGAGAGAGTGCGCGCCGTTGGGCACCGACAGATTCAAGTGCAGTCGCAGCGATTCCAGCTCCGTCACATCCACTTCTTCTACATAGCCGAAGTGCGGGATCGTGCGCTTGGCTTCGCTCATGCGCTCGGCAATCAAGCGGCGCAATCCGATCACCTTGATTTCCGTAATGTCCGCGGCAGGCTCAGCACGTCCCCCCGGGACGGGCGCCTGCGGGACCGCCGCGCTCTTAAGATCGCCGTTCGCGATGCGCCCGCCCGGTCCGGATCCGGTCACGGTGCGCAAATCGATTCCCGCCTCACGAGCGCGGCGTCGCGTGGCAGGTGAAGCCAGCACTCGGGCCCGGCGCTCGCTGTCACCGGCTTGCTGCATGGCGGGACGCGCCGCCGCTGCGGGCGCAGCCGTTGCGCAAGGCGCCGTCTCCTCGCCCACCTCGAACACGATCAGCGGCGAGCCCACCGCCACCTTATCGCCCGGCGCACCGGTGACCGACACCACTCGGCCGCTGACAGGCGCCGGTACTTCAACGGCTGCCTTGTCGGTCATCACCTCGACGATGAGCTGATCCTCCGCCACCAACTCTCCGGGTTGGGTGTGCCAAGCCACGATCTCGGCATCGACCGTGCCTTCGCCCAAGTCCGGCATTTTGAACGTGTACTGGCTCATGCTATCTCCATCACGGCTTGCAGCGCCGCCGCCACTCGTGCCTGCCCTGGAAAATACTCCCACTCGAATGCGTGCGGGTACGGCGTATCCCAACCGGCAACGCGCTGGATCGGCGCCTCCAAGTCCCAGAAGCACTCCTCTTGGATGATGGACAAAATCTCGGCCCCGAAGCCTGAAAATCGAGTGGCCTCGTGCGCCACGACGCAGCGTCCAGTCTTACGCACCGATGTACAAATGGCGTCGACGTCGAGAGGGACCAGCGACCGCAAGTCGATGATCTCGACATCGAGTTTCAATGCCGCAGCGGCCGCAGCAGCGACGAACACCATGGTGCCGTAAGTAATGAGGGTGACCTCGGCGCCGGCGCGCACGATATCGGCCTTGCCCAGAGGCACGGTGTAATACCCCTCGTCCACCTGACCCTTGGGATGCGCGCTCCACGGCATGGCCGGCTTGGTTGGATCTCCGTCGAAGGGTCCGTTGTACAGCCGCTTGGGCTCGAAGAACACCACCGGATCGTCGTCCTCGATCGCAGTGATCAACAATCCCTTCGCATCGCAGGGATTCGACGGCATCACGACTTTGATACCGCTGACGTGGGTGAAAATACCTTCCGGGCTCTGAGAATGAGTCTGGCCGCCGCGGATGCCGCCGCCGCAGGGCGTGCGAATGGTCACCGGCGCGAAGAAGTCACCGGCGCTTCGATAACGTATGCGCGCCAGCTCGCTCGCGATCTGATCGAAGCCCGGATAGATGTAGTCGGCAAATTGAATCTCAGCGACCGGCCGCAGCCCGTTGATACCCATGCCGATGGCGGTCGCGACGATGCCGCCTTCGGCAATAGGCGTGTCGAGCACTCGATGCTCGCCGTATTTGCGCTGCAATCCCTCGGTGGCGCGGAATACTCCGCCGAAATAGCCGATATCCTCGCCCATGAGCACCACCGACGGATCACGGCCGAGCATGATATCCATCGCGGAGTTCAAGGCTTGAATCATGTTCATATTGGCCACGACGTCTAGGTCCCGTCGGAGCGGTCACGCTCTGCACGCATCAAGTCCCTTTGCTTGTGCAAATGCTCAGGCATTTCCTTGAACAAATCCTCGAACATCAAATCGGGATTGAGCTTCGGCCCCTCGCTCATCGTGCCGAAGCTCGCGGCTTGCTTCCAACTCGAGGCCACCAGCGCTTCCAGGTCCGCCGTCAACGCCTGGTGGCGCACCTCGGACCACTCACCGAGCTTGATCAGATGTCCTTTGAGCCGCGCGATCGGGTCGCCCAAGGGCCAATACTCTTGATCGTCCTTGGCGCGGTAACGCGCTGGGTCGTCGCTGGTGGAGTGAGCGGCAGCACGATAGGTGACAAGCTCGATGAGCGTCGGTCCTGCACCGGTACGCGCGCGTTCGGCCGCCCACTGCGTCACGGCGTATACCGCCAGAAAATCGTTGCCATCCACCCGCACGCCCGCGATGCCGTAGCCTGGCCCGCGGGCCGCGAAGGAACGCTGTTCGCCGCCCGCGTAACCTTGAAAGGTCGAGATGGCCCACTGGTTGTTCACGACGTTCAGAATCACCGGCGCTTGGTACACCGAGGCAAATAGCAAGGCGTGATGAAAATCTGCTTCAGCCGTACTGCCCTCGCCGACCCAGCTCGCCGCCAGGCGATCTTCGCCCTTGATGGCCGCCGCCATCGCCCAGCCGACGGCTTGCGGAAACTGCGTCGCTAGATTGCCCGAAATCGAAAAAATGTTGCCGGCCTTGGAGTGATACATCACGGGCAGCTGGCGGCCCTTACACATGTCCCGCGTGTTCGACAGCAACTGACACATGAGATCGACCAGTGCGATGCCACGCGCAATCTGCAGGCCCTGATTTCGATACGACGGAAACAACATATCGGCAGGCCGCAGCGCCATGCATTGCGCCACCGATACGGCTTCCTCGCCCAACGAGCGAATGTAAAATGAAATCTTGCCGGAGCGCTGGTTGCGCTGCATGCGGTCATCGAAAATGCGGGTGAGCAGCATGTGGCGCAAACCGATTTGCAGCTCCGATGGATCGAGATGCGGATGCCACGGCCCCACCGCATCGCCCGACTCATCGAGTACTCGCACTAATTCCACCGACAGATAGCCGATGTCGCGTGCCCGGGCATTGACGTCGGGCCGGCGTACCGTGCCTGCCGGGGACAGTTGCACATAGCTGAAATCAGAAGTCTCGCCGGGGCGGGCAGGAGGTCGGGGCAGGTGCAGGCGCGAGTGCTTATTCATCCACGTAATTTACGTCTGGTTAGCCCGGCAGTGTTGCATTCATTCGCACGGAACCCGATACTTCGGTCTGAATATTCCGAAATCTCACGTAAAATGGAAAATATTCGCCATCCCCCCATCGATCGACTGGATCTGCGCTTGTTGGACCTTCTACAGAGACACGGTGCTCTGTCGGTGGCCGAGATAGCCGCCGAGACCAAGCTGTCGAGCACGACCTGTTGGCGACGGATTCAGCAGCTCGAACACAGCGGTGTCATCAAAGCCCGGGTCGCGCTGCTGGATCGCAATGCGCTCGGGCTCGATGTCACCATCTTCGTTCAGGTCAAACTCGCGACCACAGGCCGCGATGCCATCGCCGAATTCGAAGCAGCAATCCGCGACCGCGCCGAAGTGCTCGAGTGCTATACTCTCACCGGTGAATGGGATTTTCTATTGAAGATCGTCACCAAGAACATCAAGGCCTACGAAGCCTTTTACCTCGATTACCTCTCCCGCATCCCTTGTGTGCATTCGGTGAATTCGTCGGTGGCCGTCACCGTCATCAAGGAGTCGACCGCATTGCCCCTGGGCATGTAGTTCGGCTGGTATGTAGTGCACTGAACGCATTCTTCCGCTAGCATTCTAAAATCGTGGCGAGGGGCAGGCCTATGCGACCCAGCAAATTGAGCTATTACTCTGATTTCGTGGTGTACCCCGTGGTGATCGTCGGGCTGGCTACCGCCGGCTTGCTGCTTGCCGCCTGGACTGAGCGCGCCGAGTGGCTGGCGGTGGCGGCCGCCGGATTTGTGCTGTGGACCTTGCTGGAATACGTCCTGCACCGCTTGGTCTTGCACAAAAAAACTTATTTTGCGCCCATGCATGGGCAGCACCATGCCTGGCCGCTGTCATTTATCGGGACACCCCCCTGGATCAGTGTGTCCGTGCTGAGTGTCTGCATTCTGGTTCCCCTATGGTGGTATGCCGGCTTCGCGGTCGCCGATGGCTTCACCGCCGGTGTGATGGTGGGTTACTGGTGGTACGGCGTCGTGCATCACGTCATCCATCACCGCGCACATGACACATCGTCCAGCTATTTCAATGAATTGCGCGCCCGGCATATGCGCCATCACTATTCTCCCAAGCTGGGAAACTTCGGGGTTACGACGCCGCTGTGGGACTACGTATTCGGCACCACCATTGGTACGCATGACAAGGCAGCGGTGTCATGACCGTAGCGCTCAATAAAAACAATCCCATGGCCACCGACGGTTTCGAATTCGTCGAGTACGCGGCACCCGATCCTGAATTGCTCCGCCGCCTATTCGAGAGCATGGGTTTGCCGGCGGTGGCGCGTCATCGATCGAAAAACGTCACTCTGCACCGCCAGGGCGACATCAACTTCATCATCAACGCCGAGCACGATAGTTTTGCGCAACAGTTTGCACGCGCCCACGGGCCCTGCGCCTGTGCCATGGCTTTTCGCGTCGCCGATGCGCGCTTCGCTTACGCGCGCGCCCTGCAGTTGGGCGCCAAACCCGGACCCGCAACCGCCGGGCCGATGGAACTCAATATTCCGTCCATCGAAGGCATCGGCGGCAGCTTGATTTATCTCGTGGATCGTTACGGAGAGCGCACCATATACGACGTGGATTTCGTTCCGGTCAAACCAGCCGTGGAAGCTTCAGCTCAGGCGGTGGGTCTGATCCGAATCGACCATCTGACTCATAATGTAAAGCGCGGCAACATGAACTTTTGGGCTGACTTTTACGAAAAACTGTTCGACTTCGAAGAAATCCGCTACTTCAGCATCGAAGGCAAAGAGACGGGACTGTTTTCGCGCGCATTGACCTCACCCTGCGGAAAAATTCGCATTCCCATCAACGAGAGCCAGGACGAACGCAGCCAGATCGAAGAATTTCTGAACGAATACAAGGGCGAAGGTATACAGCACATAGCGCTCGGCAGCGACGATATCTACCGCACCGTGGACGCACTGCGGCGTCGAGGCGTGGAGTTCCAAGAAACGCCGGCGACGTACTATGACGGCGTGGATGCCCGCGTCATCGGCCATGGCGAAGAGTTGCGCGAACTTAGGCGCCGCGGTGTGTTGATCGACGGCAGCGTTGGCAGCGGCATCCTGCTGCAAATCTTCACCAAGAATGCCATCGGACCGATTTTTTTTGAGATTATTCAACGCAAAGGCAATGACGGCTTCGGCGAAGGGAATTTCCAGGCGCTGTTCGAGTCCGTTGAACTCGACCAGAAGCGGCGCGGCGTCATCTAAGGCACGCCATTTCAGGACCCGTTGAACTTCGCCTAATCGCCCATATCTAATCCCGTAACGGTCAATTCGACCTACCGGAGCCTGCTATGCGCAAAGCCATTATTGCCGCAACCATCGCCGCGAGTGCTGCCATCGCCATGGCATCGCCGGCGTTTGCCGATGTGGATCCCACCGTCGAGCAGATCCATAGCGCAGCCCTGGCCGGCCACATGGAGCAAGCTCAGCAGATGATAAGCCAGGTGCTGGCGGATCACCCAAACAGCGCCAGAGCCCACTTCGTGCAGGCGGAATTGTATGCGCGCCAAGGCAGGAGCGCGTTGGCGCGGTCGGAGTTAGCCGCGGCTGAGCAATTGAAGCCTGGGCTGCCCTTTGAAAGCCCGCGCGCCGTGCAGGAACTCAAAGCACAGCTCGGTCTGCAGCCGCGAGTGATGGGCTCAAATACCGTGAGTTCCGTTGCGACCGCCCCGCGATTTCCCTTGGGCACGGTCTTGATCTTGATCAGCGCCGTCGTCCTGCTGTGGATGGTTTTCCGACGCCGCAGCAATACGTATGGTCGTTATCCTGTGGGGGCCCCCGGCATGGGTGGTGCGCCGGGCGGCCCTTACGCGCCCGGCGGCTACGGCCCTGCTCCGATGGGCGGCGGCGGAATCGGTTCAGGTATCGCAGGCGGCCTCGCCTCCGGACTTGCGGTCGGCGCCGGAGTGGTGGCGGGCGAAGAGTTGGCCCATCATTTCCTCGACGGCGGGCGCGGCGGCAGCCTCATACCGCCGGCCGAAGCCGGAGAGTCAGGCGTGGGCAGCAACAGCGACATGGGTGGGGACGACTTTGGCATGAGCGACCCCGGCTCAGGTTGGGATGACGGCGGCGGCTTCGGCGGTGGCGACGGCGGCGGCGGCGACTGGAACTGAGGCACCCTGCCTCAACTTGGAGCCTCGCCGCCTGAGCGGCCTCGCCAGCTCAGGCGTTCACTTTCGTTCGCAAGCGGCCACGGCGTCGTGCAGGGCCATCGACCAAGATGAAGCGTCTCCGCGAGTTCTGAGGGAGTCAGCTCAAAATGATTTTGGGCTGCGCAGCAAAGCCATCCACGATGAGTTTGTTGACGCGGCGAACGAAAATCGCCGGATCATCGAGTTCACCGCCTTCCGCGAGCATGGCCTGATCGTATAGCACATGCGCGAGATCATCGAAGCTCGCATCATCCGCGGTATCCTTGAGCCGCTCCACCAGCGGATGCTTAGGGTTCAACTCGAGAACCGGCAGCGTTGCAAATGGATTGTTCTGACCCGCCTGTTTCAGAATGCGCCCCATGCGCAAGCTGACGCCGAACTCGCCCGCCACCAGCACCGCCGGTGAATCGGTCAGCCGGGCCGAGACCTGCGCGCTCGCGATCTTGCCGGCGAGTATCTTGGACAACCGCCCCGCAGTGTCCTTGAAAGCCGATTCCGCCGCAGCCTTCTCGGGTGTTTCGATGGCGGATGCCACGTCGGCGGCGCTGCTCGAGACATTCGCGAGAGTCTTGCCCTCGAATTCATGCATATGGCCGGCAACCCACTCGTCGATACGGTCGGTGAGCAGCAAAACTTCCCTGCCCTGGGCCCGAAAGCCCTCCAAATGCGGGCTGTTGCGCGCGGCGGCCAATGTGTCGGCCGTTAAATAATAGATGGCTTTCTGGTCCGCCGGCATGCGCGACACGTACTGTTCCAGAGTAACTTCGGGGATATCGCCCGCCACGCTGGTGGAATGGAAGCGTAAAAGCTTCGCGATTCTCACCTTTTGACTCGGGTCGTCGATGATGCCTTCCTTCAACACCACGCCGAAGGTTTTCCAAAACTGTGCATATTCATCGGGTTTGTTCGCCGCCAGATCTTCCAGCAAATCCAGTGATCGTTTGACCAGCGCCGACTTGATCTTCTCTACGGTCCGGTTGTTCTGCAACAGCTCGCGCGACACGTTCAGCGGCAGGTCCGCCGTATCGACGAGCCCGCGCATGAAGCGCAGCCAAGGCGGCAACAATTCTGCGGCCTTGTCCATGATGAAAACGCGTCTGACATAGAGCTGTACTCCACCCTTCTGCTCGCGCTCGAACAAATCGAACGGCGCCCGCTTGGGGAGGTACAGGAGCGAGGTGTATTCGATATTGCCTTCGACCTTGTTGTGCGCCCAAACGCGCGCATCCTCGGAATCATGCGTCAGATGCTTGTAAAAGGCCTGGTAATCCTCATCGGTGAGCTCGGCCTTGGGTCGCGTCCAGAAGGCCTTTGCTTGATTGAGCGTCTCTTCGGTCTCACCTGTCTTCAGGACGATCGGCAGGCTGAGGTGATCCGAATACTTGCGCACCAGCTGTCGCAAGCGGCCCGGCTCCAAGAACTCCTTGTCCTCGTCACGCAGATGCAGAACCACTTCCGTGCCGCGGTCCCCTTTGTCGCTGCCCTGAATTTCGTATTGGCCTTCGCCATCGGAGTTCCAACGAACCGCCGGGGTGTCGCTGCGCTTGCTGAGTACGGTCACCTTGTCGGCGACGATGAATGCCGAATAAAAGCCGACGCCGAACTGGCCGATCAACTGCGCATCCTTGGCCGAGTCGCCGCTCAAAGTTTCCAAAAATTTCTTGGTGCCGGAACGCGCGATGGTGCCCAGATTGTCGACCACCTCGGCTTCGCTCATGCCGACGCCGTTGTCGCGGATGGTAAGAGTGCCGGCCGCGGCATCCGGAACCAGCGTGACCGCCAGCGCGTCGGCGCCCAACAACGCGGGATTAGCCAGCGCCTCGAATCGTAGTTTCTCGCACGCGTCGGAGGCGTTTGAGATCAGCTCGCGCAGGAATATCTCCTTGTGCGAATACAGCGAGTGAATCACCAGTCGCAGAATTTGTTTGGTTTCGGCTTGGAACTCTTTGATCTGCGGCTGTGTTTCGGTCGTCATGGCCTTACAATCTATGGTTGTTATACGGGTGGACTAATGGCGGCATTTGCCTTGAGGGTAATGGGGCCGCCGCAGGATTCTTCAAGACATCATGGCGAAGAACGGTACCAACGTGGCTGTTTGGGCTGCCTTGGTCGGCAATGTGCTGGTCGCCGCGTCCAAGTTCGTGGCGGCCGGCATAACGGGGTCGGCGGCCATGCTGAGCGAAGCCGTACATTCAGCGGTCGACACGGTCAACGAGCTCCTGCTGCTGTACGGCATTGCGCGCTCCGCCCGACCCGCTGACCGGCGTCATCCGCTGGGGTATGGCCGTGAGCTGTATTTCTGGAGCTTTGTCGTCGCACTGCTGATATTTACCCTGGGCGCCGGCTTGTCGCTGTACGAAGGCGTGGAACATCTGCGCCGTCCGGTCACGATAAAAAGACCCGGCGTAGTTTTCATGGTTTTGGCGGCATCCCTGGCATTCGAGGGTTCCTCTTGGTTGGTCGGTATGCGGGCCTTCCGCAGCACCAAGCGCGATCTCGGTTGGTGGGAGGCCTTCCGCCGCTCGAAAGATCCTCCGACGTTCATTATCGTGTTCGAAGACAGCGCGGCGATTCTGGGGATTTTCGTGGCGGCCGCCGGCACTGCACTGGCCATCCTCACCGCGAACCCTCGCTGGGATGGTGTCGCATCGCTTGCCATTGCGGGCATTCTGGCAGCGGTCGCGGCACTACTAGCGCGGGAATCCAAAGAACTGCTGATCGGCGAACGCGCGGATCCCCTCTTGAGCGAGGCCATCATGCGCACGGCCGCGGGCATCGCGGGGGTCTGCAGTGCGAACAGCATCGTGACGGTGCAACTCGCACCCAACAATGTCATCGCCACATTGAGTCTCGACTTTTTCGATTATCTGCGCGCCCCGGACATTGAGCGCGCGGTAGTGGACCTCGAGGCGCGGGTCCGAAGCGCTCATCCGGAGGTAACCGCACTATTCGTCAAGCCGCAAAGCGTATTGGTCGCTGCGGAAGCCGCAAAAAGCGGCAGCAGTGGCATGACGGCCGACGACAGTGACGGCCACATGCCCCTTCCCGACGAGGTCGGCGACGGCTGACGGGTGACTTCAGGTATTACGGCCAGTCGACTCGCGGATCGAAATTGAATTCGCGCTTCATTCGCTCGTAGGCCTGTTTTGCTTCAGCTGATGTTGCCGGGGGGTTCACCAGCTTGATGCTGACGAATTGATCGCCGGCGGGTGCGCCGGGAAAACCGCGCCCGCGCAGACGCAGCCTTTGCCCGGATTGGGCTCCCGCAGGAATGGTCAATTCCACTGTGCCACCGAGAGTCGGCACCGCGACCTTGACGCCGAGCGCGGCTTCCCACGGCGCCAACGGCAATTCCACCTGAACGTCTTTGCCCGACAAAACGTAAAGAGCATGCGGCCGTAGTTTGATTCGGAATATCAGCGACGCACGGCCGCCGGGTCTCGCGATGCGCAAAGACTGCCCTGCAACCACCCCGGGCGGAATTTGCACGTCGATCGAGCTGGAACGCCCTCCCTCGCTGAGAGCAACGCGGCGCTGCGTGCCTGCGAATGCCTCCTCGATGGTTACTTCCAAATAGCCCGCGTCAGCCTCCGGCGGCGGGGCGCCGGCCGCGCCGCCAAACAGGGTCGAGAAAAAATCGCTGAAGCCATTGTGGTCGGCGAACCGCTGGCCGCCCGGGTGCCCAAAACGCTGCGACCAGTCCGGGGGCGGCCGGAACTGCTGGCCACTGCGATAGTCACGGCCCAGCTGATCGTAGGCCACGCGCTTATCCGAATCGCGCAATACTTCGTATGCTTCTTGAACCTCTTTGAACCTATCCTCAGCATTCTTTTCTTTGCTGACATCGGGGTGATATTTGCGCGCCAGCTTGCGGTACGCGCGCTTCACTTCATCCGCTTCGGCGCCGCGGGGAACTCCGAGAATGGCGTAGTAATCCTTATATTGCATACAGCCCGTGCATTAATCCTTTATATAACAGGTACATAGATTACCTAACGTGAACCGCGAACCTTGAAATCCACGGGAATGTCCCGACCATAACTGGGTCGCGTACCATATTGCGGTTATTTTTCTTAAAGAAAAGGCTAATGACGCGCATTTTTGTGTTCGTTGACCAAGAATGAGGCGGTATTGGGTCACGAAATGAGCGATGTTGCGAATGGCTGACAGGAAATCAAATGACACCAGAAAATGAAATCGTGATCGAATCGCCTGCGGCACAACGCGCGGGCCGCGAGCTGTCGCGATGGTTCGGGAATGGCGATTTCGCGACCCGTCCCGCCGATACGGTGAAGCACTCGTCCACCGCGCATCATGTGGACTGGGCGCGTGTGGTTCCGTTTTTGTTGATGCACGTCGCCTGCCTCGCGGTGATTTGGGTGGGCTTCAGCTGGGCCGCTTTGTCGGTGACCGTGGCGCTCTACCTGGTGCGTATGTTCGCCATCACCGGTTTTTATCACCGCTATTTTTCCCACCGTAGTTTCAAGACCTCGCGCCTCGGGCAATGCATATTCGGCATATTGGGCGCCTCGGCAGTGCAGCGCGGGCCAATCTGGTGGGCGGCTCACCATCGCCACCACCACGTTCATTCAGACAAGCCGGATGATGTGCATTCGCCCGTTCAGCACGGCTTTTTCTGGAGCCACATGGGTTGGTTCATGTCGCACAAACACTTCGCAGCCGACCTGTCGCGAGTGAAGGACCTACTCAAGTACCCCGAACTGCGGTTTCTCGATCGCTTCGACATCGTCGTGCCCACCGTGCTCGGCGTCGGCGTGTTTCTGTTAGGCCTGCTGCTCAAACATGTGGCGCCCGGTTTGGGTACCACCGGATGGCAGATGTTGGTTTGGGGGTTCTTCATCTCCACGGTCGCCGTCTACCACGGCACCTACACCATCAACTCGCTGTCGCATGTATTCGGGCGTCAGCGCTACAAGACCGGGGACACCAGCCGCAATAATGTCTGGCTGGCGATCATCACTCTGGGCGAGGGGTGGCATAACAATCATCATCATTTTCCGGCATCGGTTCGCCAGGGATTCTATTGGTGGGAATTCGACATCACTTTCTACATGTTAAAATTGATGTCTTTTTTCGGAATCATTTGGGATCTGAAGCCGGTGCCGGCGGCGGTGCGGGATGGAGGTGCGAAGCGCTTCTGATCGGCCGCTGACATCTCGCGCTGAGCGCATCCATTCGAGTGGTTGCGCCGAATAGCTGTCGTAAGCCGGATTCGCCGGTGACGATAGAGTGTTATCACGCAATGCGCATCGCGGTTATCGGTGCCGGTGTTTCAGGCATGACGGCGGCCCATCGCCTGAGCCGTGCTCATGATGTCACCGTTTACGAGGCCGGCGGCCACATCGGCGGACACACTAACACCGTGGATGTGGAATACGCGGGCCGCGTCTACGCCGTCGACACCGGATTCATAGTCTACAACGATTGGACCTACCCGAAGTTCAGCGCCCTGCTCGAGGAGCTGCGAGTTCCCTGGCAGCCGAGCCAAATGAGCTTCAGCGTCCGCTGCGAAAAAAGCGGACTCGAATACAACGGCACCAGCGTCAACTCGCTGTTCGCACAGCGCCGCAACTTCGCCAGGCCCTCCTTCCTGCGAATGGTGGCCGATATTCTCCGATTCAATCGCCGCGCGCCCCGGTTGCTCGCGGCGGCCCCGGACGCCCTGAGCTTGGGCGACTACTTGGATCGAGAAGGTTACTCGCACTATTTCGTCGATCATTACATTATCCCCATGGGCGCCGCGATATGGTCGTCGCGCCCGGTCGACATGCTGTACTTCCCTGCGCGCTTCTTCGTCGAGTTTTTTGCCAATCACGGATTCTTGAGCGTGGATGCTCGGCCGACCTGGCGCGTAATCCGCGGCGGTTCGCGCGAATACGTCAAACGGCTCACCGCTCCCTACGCGGCGCGCATCCACTTGAATACGCCGGTGGCGTCGCTGCAGCGTCAGCCGAACCGGGTGGTGCTGCGTCTGAAAGACGGCGGTGTCGAGAATTTCGATCAGGTATTCATCGCCTGCCACAGCGATCAAGCCTTGAACATCTTATCCGATCCTTCGCGCGAAGAACGCGAAATCCTCGGCGCCATTGCGTATCAATCGAACGAAGCACTGCTGCACACCGATGCATCCCTGATGCCGCGGCGGCCGCTCGCATGGGCCGCTTGGAACTATCACCTGCCCATCGAACAATACGAGCGCGTCACCGTCACCTACAACATGAACATTCTGCAAGCCATCGACGCGCCGGCGCAATTTCTGCTGACGCTGAATCGCGGACAGGACGTCGACCCGAGCAAAGTCCTGGGGCGATATGTCTATCATCACCCGGTGTACACCGCCGAGGCGGTGGCGGCGCAGAGAAGACGCCGGGAAATCAATGGTGCGCGCCACACTTACTATTGCGGAGCATACTGGGGTTATGGC
This sequence comes from Pseudomonadota bacterium, assembly GCA_030775625.1. Classification (GTDB taxonomy): domain Bacteria; phylum Pseudomonadota; class Gammaproteobacteria; order Steroidobacterales; family Steroidobacteraceae; genus Bog-1198. The sequence goes on from JALYIW010000202.1 coordinate 27,960, forward strand.
TTTCACGAGGACGGGGTCACGAGCGCTTGTGTATCTCTCGAGGAACTTCAGCGCCGTCAAGCATATGAACAGCCGCATTTACAAAGGGTGGGTTAGGCATCGGCGCGCCGCGCCGCGCCCACATCGCTTCCGCTATCGCATGTTCATGCTGTACATCGATCTGGCGGAATTGCCGCATTTGTTCGCTCGGACCCCGTTTTGGTCCTCCAACCGTCCGGCTCCGGCCTGGTTCAATCGCAGGGACTATCTCGGACCGCCAGACGTGCCGCTGGAGCAAGCCGTGTGCGATTTGGTCGAGTCTCGAACAGGGGCGCGGCCGACCGGACCCATACGCCTCCTGACGCATCTGCGGTACTTCGGCTATTGCATGAATCCCGTGAGTTTCTACTACTGCTTCGGCCGCGCCGGCGACGCAGTGGAAACCATCGTCGCGGAAATCACCAACACCCCATGGGGGGAACGCCACCAATACGTGTTGCCGGTCGAGGCAGCCGCCGACGGGATCAAGCGTTTCGAGTTCGACAAGGACTTTCACGTGTCGCCGTTCATGCCCCTGGACATGCGGTACCGCTGGTGTTTCAGCACGCCGGCGCGACACCTCATCGTCAATATGCAGAATTT
>JALYIW010000203.1 GCA_030775625.1 Pseudomonadota bacterium
GCGTGGGACGCCCCAAAGAGAGTCCATGTGAACGCTGCCAACACTAGCCGCAAACGATGCGAGCGATACTGGATTGCGCCTGTCGACGCCAGAGTCCTCAAAGGAATCAGAATTTTCATTGCGGTAACCGCTCCATGGCGTTGAAGATTTCTAGCCTGGCGGGGCGCTAGGTAATGGCGCGGCAGCAGCGGTTCCGCCTGCGCTATTGACCGCTAGAGAGGCCGCGAGCAACGCCGCAGAAGGGTTCAGGCTATCGACCATCGAACTTGGCATCAGGATCGTGGCGCCTCGTTCTTTGGTCGTCTCGTAAATGATGTTCATGGCCCGCAGCTGTAGCGCGACGGGATGTCCAGTGTATATTGCGGCAGCCTCCACAAACTTTCCCGCGATCGCGGCTTCGGCGGAGCCAAGAATCACTCGGGCCTGTTTTTCGCGCTCCGCCTGCGCTTGCCGGGACATGGCATCCTGGAGGGCGACCGGGATGGCGACATCGCGAATTTCGACGGAACTTACCGAAATACCCCAAGGCGCAGTCTTCTGTGCGATTTCGGCTTTCAATTGCTCATCGGCTTCCTTTCGATCCGACAAGAGGGCCGCCAACATCGATGAGCCGATCATCTCTCGCAAAGAAGTTTGGGCAACACGATCGATGGCTTCGCGGAAGTTCGTTATGGCCAAGGCGGCTTTCTCCGCATCGTGTACGTGCCAAAATATGATCGCGTCGACGTTTACCGGAACGGTATCTTTGGTCAGGGCCTGCTCAGCATTGAAAGCCGTCGTTTGTATGCGGCCGTCGATTACCGCTATCACTCGGTCCAGCAGGGGAATTATCAGGAACATGCCCGCTCCTTTCACGCTTTGCAGCTTGCCCATGCGCAATATCACGAATTTTTGCCACACATTGGCCATCTTCAGAGAAAGACCAATGATCACGCCAATAGCAAATCCCAAGACGCCGAGATAAAGATTCGACCACAGCAACGTAGCTGCCGCTCCGGCGCCGATGAATAAAACGGCCAGGAACGCGGTAATCGGATTCATCGATAATTCCTTGGACCATTTGATGGATGCATTGAGAGAAGCATAGCGTAAGGGCAAGAATTCTGTCGGTGCGCCAACCCACTGACTAAATTTGGTCACTACGTGCCGCCGGTGCGGTGTGAATCACGCAGCTGATCGCAGTCACGCGCACGCGGCGCGCGATCACCAAACAGTGACAGGCCCTTGAGGGTCGATCATTGATCGGAGAGATCGTGGGGCCATTCGCCGCTTCAATCTGCGGAAAACTCCTATATAATCCGCGCGCACTTCCGAGTCGGTTTGCACGGACCCGAGCATCGGCCTGAAAAAATTACGATTGGCGCTGTAAATTATTGATTTATAAGGCGCCCGTAGCTCAACCGGATAGAGCACCGGCCTTCTAAGCCGGCGGTTGCAGGTTCGATTCCTGCCGGGCGCGCCACTTAAAGTCGGAAGTACGACAATGGTGGACGTAGCTCAGCTGGTAGAGCCCCGGATTGTGATTCCGGCCGTCGCGGGTTCGAGTCCCGTCGTCCACCCCACCTTCCCTATGGCCGCCAATTAGCGCGGGGACAAATTTAGGTATCAGCGTTGATCGAAATAAAAGTGAACCTTGCTGGGGGCGTAGGTATAGCTCACGGCATGATCGACGCTGTTCGCGCCATCGACATACCTGTAGTTCCGCATGCGCCGGGTGATTTCATTGATCGCGATGTTCAATTCGGCTCGCGCCAATTGAGCACCGATGCAGTGATGAATGCCGACGCCGAAGCTCATGTGACTTATTCGGTTGGTGCGGCATAGATCGACGGCATGAGGATTCGCAAAAATCTCGGGATCGTGATTGGCCGCCGCGTTCAGAAGATGGACGATGGCGCCTTTGGGAATGGTTACGCCCCCCACATCGACGTCGGTCACAGCACGTCGCAGCAATCCCTGCACAGGCGACCGCAGGCGGAGCACCTCTTCGACGAAGGCGGCTATTTGCTCCGGGCGCTCAAACAATCCGTCCGCCCGGCCCGGTTCTTCGATGAGCAGGATCATGGCGCTGCCGAGCGTGCTGGTGGTGGTCTCATTGCCGGCGACCAACAATTGCTGCAGGACGCTGCACAGTTCCCCATTGTCCAGCCGCCGTCCCTCGACCTCCGCCTGCACGAGATCGCTGAACAGATGGTCCGCCGGCTGCCGGCGCAGTTGCGCGACGCGCTCGATGAAATAGTTCTGCATCTCGATGATTAGCCCGGTGAGGGCGAGTTCCCGCTCGGGATCGAGGAGAGGGTCGATCAACTCGATCGCCGCGTCCGACCATCGCTTGAACAGAAGGAGGTCGCCGCGCGAGATGCCCAGCTGGTCGGCAATGACCATGACCGGCAGGCGCACGGCAAATTCCTGGACGAATTCCACCTCACCTCGGTCGACGAAGCCGCCGATCAGCTCGATGGCCAGATCGCGGACATAGGCGTGCATCCCTTCGACCCGCTTGGCGGTGAATGCCTTCTCCACCAAGCGGCGATAGAGGCGGTGCGCCGGCGGATCGGCAGTCACAAGGGTATTGACCGGCAGCCATCCGCGTTCGGCGTAAAGCCTGTTCACCGCCTCATTCCTCGACCCTTCCAGGCTTTGGACGAGACCGGTGGAATTGGACAGGGACTTTGTGTCGAGAGCGAGCCGGCGGACATCGGCGAAGCGGGTGACCAGGTACATCCCCGTGACGGGATCGCGGTAAGCCGGAGTCTCGGCGCGGATGCGATCGTGCGAGGCGTATGGGCACTTCTTGATCGTCGGATCTGCCATCGTAATCGACAGGTTGGATGTCATCGCCTTCTCCACGTTCCCGCACTCTCATCCAGCAACGGCCACCTTCGCTGGGACCAAAAACATTGTTGCGCTCAACATATTCCTACGTGGCATGGGGTTACGTCCCCCGCGCCGCACGCGCCTCACGTGCCTTGCCGAAGACCCACTCGAAGACGCGCGAGTCGCCGTGGCTGGCGGTGATGGTCAACGTGCATTTCCGGATCCTCCACCCTTCACCGGTCCGGATCAGGCGGTTCGTGTAATGGCCGTAGAGAAAACACGCGAAAGAGCCGTCGGAGCGCTTTAGGAAGTGGCCTGCCTGCATATAGGACACGCAGATCGCCTCGTCACCCATCAGCGTGTGAACATGGTTGGTGCTGAGGTGCTGGGTGGCGTCGAACCCTTCAAGGTCTTGGATACGGGCGATCCAATCCGCCGCCGGCATTTCGAGGTCCAATGCCGGGTCGAAAGATGTGTAGTCGATTGCCACGGGATCGGTGAGGAGCGACCGCATCAGCCCCCAATCGCGGCGGTCGAGCGCGGTCGCGTATTTGATCACCACATCGCTGATCGCCGTCCGGTCGATCATGTCATGAACCGCCGTCGAACCTGACATTGCATCCTCCCTCAATGACGCGCTGGCCCGGCGCTGGCCCCTCTGTCTGCATTTCCAACGGGAACGTTCCCGTTCGACAGTCCGCCAATCAGCTGGTACGACGGATCATTACGGTTGCGGCTGGGAACGAGCACGGGTGCCTCCGGATTGTTCGGCGGAATCAGCGGCGGGGCGGTGAAGTCGGCCAAAGATCGGTCGACCGGCTGCACCCGCTCCCAGTCGAGAATCGATTGCCGGTGGCGGATCGCCCAGATCTCATCTATGCATTCGAAACGGTCGAGATATCGTCCGCCGGCGATGATGTCGAGGAGGGCGTTGTCGTGCGGAACCCGCAGCGCCAGGGACCAATACGTTTCAGCGCCGGCCTTCTCGCCGTTCAGTTCGATAAGGGTATTGGAGACGACGTGGCGAGTGACAAGCATCGCGGCGTGAACGGGCCACAGCCATTCGACGAAGCCTTCGGCCAACCCGCTGTAAAGTGGCGCGTGATCGTCGGTACCGCCGGGGTGCCAGCATGACAACGTCAGGTCCTTATCCATCCGGTCCATGCCGCGGCAATAGCGGTGGATCACCTCGGTAATGGCCTGCTTCGCCGCCAGCTCGTGCACAGTCGGTGTCTTGACGCACATATCCGTCTCCTAAAAGGCGGCCTGCCGGTTTGTGCCCGTCATCCGTTCGACATACGCGCCGACCAGACGGGTCAGGGTTGCCGACGGTTCGTTGAGAATCTCCGCCATCCGGGTGTGCAGGCACTCACGCGTCATGTCTGCGAACACGTCGGGGAAAATCGACGTCTCGTCGGCGAGGAAGCCATCGAGGCAGCGTTCCGCGACCAGACTAGTTGGGGCCTTGGGCACGGGAAACGCATCGCTCATGCTTGTTTCGATGAAGCCCGGATAGGCGAGCGATACCGTGATTCCGGAGGACTTCAACTCCTCCCGCACACCCAGCGCCATCATGCCGGCCGCGGCCTTGCTGGAGCTGTAGATTTCCGCCCCCAGGGCCGGCAGGAACGACGCCATGGACAAGATATACAAGATTCCGGCGGCACTGCCCTTGCCGCTCAGAATCGGGGCAAGGGCGCGGCTCAGGCGGAGCGGGCCCCAAAAGTTGACGGCCAGGGTCTCCTCGAAACAGGTCTCATCCTTGGTAGCGAGGACCGGGTGCATGCACGTCACGCCCGCATTGCTGATCAGTATGTTGATGTCTCTACAACGGTCGGCAGCCGCCTCGATCGACTCGGGACGGGTCACGTCGAGCTTCATCACGACGACCCGGTCGTCGTGCCCTACGACGCTGGCTGGAATCCGCATGCCGGCATAAATCTTCCGCGCCCCCCGAGCTAGCAGCGCACCGACAAAGGCCGCCCCCAACCCGCGATTGGCGCCGGTCACTAGAATTGTGCTCCCCTCGATCTGCATGTCTACCTCACATGGTCTGATGAATGGCGCGAAGGTATTCAGCCGGTGGTTTCCGGCGACAGGGGTGTGGGGGCGGAGTCAGTCGGCAGTTGGGTCGCCGGATCGCTGTCCGCGTAGACTGGGTAATCGGTGTAACCCGCCGCCCCTTGAGTGTAGTAGGTGGCGATGTCCGGGCGATTGATGGGCAAGCCCTGGCGATAGCGCACATCCAAGTCCGGGTTCGCGATATAGGCTTGACCAAATGCAACCATGTCGGCCGTACCTTGGGCGATCAGGGCGGCAGCGGTCGCTCGGGTGAAGCCCCCAACGGCGATCAGCGGGCCGTCGAACGCCGTGCGCAGCGTCCCATAAACATCCCAGTCCATGCCGTAATTGCCCACCTGCAGATAGGCGATACCGCGCCGCTTCGACAGCTCACGGGCCACCAGGGAAAAGGTGCTGATGGGATCGTCGTCGAAGACGTTGTGAAAGGTCCAGCCGGGGGAAACCTTGACCGCGACGGCCGGGGCCCCCCGGACCGACGCCATGGCGTCCACGCAATCCAACAGGAATTTCACGCGCCCTTCGACTCCCCCTCCAAATTCATCGGTCCGCAGATTGACGTTGGTGGACAAGAACTGGTGAGGTAAATAGCCGCTGGCGGCATGGATTTCCACACCGTCGAAGCCGGCCTCGGCCGCCAGTTCCGCGGAACGCTTGTAATCGTTGACCACCCCGTAGACCTCGTCGGCCGTCAGCGCGCGCGGCGTCGGATAGGGGCGTTTGGGGCGGGGGCAATTAATGGTGTAATGCCGGGCAGCCGGGTCGGGCTGCACCGCGGAGGGCGCGACCGGATCGGCGTTTCCGGGCAGGATGAGCGGATCGCTAAGACGTCCGGCGTGCATGATCTGACAGAAGATGGCGCCCCCCTCGCCGTGAACCGCTTCGGTCACCCGCCGCCAGCCCCGGACCTGATCCTCGGTGCACAGTCCAGGAATGAAAAGGTAGGCCTTGCCCCGGTCGCTGGGATAGGTGCCCTCGGTGACGATAAGCCCGCTCCCCGCACGCTGCCGGTAATACTCCACATTGAGGTCGGTCGGAACGCCGTCGAAGGTCGAGCGATGGCGGGTGAGCGGTGCCATGGCCATTCGGTTCTTGGTGGTGAAATTGCCCAGCCTGAGCGGCCGAAACAGATGTTCAATGTGTTCCACCATGTCCCCCCGGCAGGTCCGCACGCTTATTGTTTGATTAATATATATAGAGCGCTCTATATTATCAACTTATAATTCCAGGCTGTTCCCTGCCAAACCCGGCGCTACCCGACATGAGATCCTGGGCGGCGATAAGATAGCGGCAACCATGAGGATGGCACGGCTCCAAATGCAACGCGGACACATGAAAAGGGTGGTGGGTCGGCCCCGCAAAGGTGAGAACCGGGAGGGTGCGCCGTCATCGCGGGACCAGATCGCCGCAGCCGCAGCAGATGTCTTTGCCGAACGGGGTTTCGAGGGCGCGTCGTTGGACGTGATTGCGGAGCGCGCGGGTTTTTCCATGGGCGCGATCTACCATCACTTCGCGGGGAAACCAGATTTGTTGATAGCGGTGGTGGACTACGCTCTGCGCTCCCATGATTTTCCCAGCGCGGCGGATGGTCAGCCGGTTGAAATCCTGGAATGGCTCAACTTTCCGCAGGTGTATCTGGACCCCGCCAACAAGCAGCTACGCCGGTTGGCGGCGGAAATCCACACCGCTGCGAGCCGCTATCCTGACGTGGCCACCCTTCTATCTGCCTTCAGCGGAGGGGTGACGGCAGATATCGTCCGCTCCATCGACGCCGCCAAGCGTCTGGGGCTCATCGCGCCTGCCGTGGAATCGGAGAACACGGCGCGCATGTTCATGGTCAACTGTGTCGGGCTGGTCCATATCGACACCTTCTACCCGGCCCTGCTGGGCGATCCGTCCTGGACGGAGTTCGTACTCAAATCGCTTCGCTCGGTCCTCGGATTTACAGGGTCCGAACGGGCGCCATAAGGATCCATTTGGTCATCGCCCCGTCGACATGGGGGACCTATCATAGACGAGGCAACGACCATGACTACAGCCGACACCCAAGCCATCATGGCCCGGCATTGGCAGGCACTCACCCGAGGCGACGTGCCGGCATTGCTCGCGGACTACGCCGACGACGCTGTGTTGATCAGCGGGGCCACCGGCGTGATCAAGGGCCGCCCCGCAATCGGTGACATCCTGACATTTTTCGTCTCAACGATCATTCCCGCCGCAAGCACGGCGTTCAGTCTCGATTTGACCTATGCAGAAGGCACGCTGGGCTATATCGTCTGGAAGGCGGAATCCGCCACCCATCGGATAGCCTTCAGCAGCGACACCTTCTTCGTGACAGCCGGGCTCATCACCATGCAAACGTCGGCGGGCTCGGTCGATTCAAAGTAGCAGAGTGGTCGGACCTTCGCCGCGGTGCGCCCGACCAATGGCGATATCGGCCGCGGCGACAATCTTGTCAGGATCATTTAGATACGCCCCGGATCGAAAGGCGCCCGCACCATAATTTGCAACACTTCGTCCTCGACACACTCTGCGAGCGAGTTGTCGATGTCCGGCCAATCGTGCGCCATCATCAGCGCGCCGAACCCGCTCGGCAAAGCATTGGCATCGGGGATCTGCCATAAATCGGTGACCACATTCAGGCGGCCCACGATCGTCGTCCAAGCGCCCAACAAACGCCAGCCGTGTTGCTCCATGACGGCGACGATCCGCGGCATCAGTTCGGAAAACTGCAGCATCTTGCCCGGCCTGATTTTGACGGTGGCCATGAAATGAGTCGGGGGATTGGCTTGGCTCATAGCGGTTACAAAATCGATCCGCCATCCAGCACGAACTCAGCACCGGTTGCGAAGGCTGATTCATCCGAGCCCAGATAGACCGCAAGAGCCGCGACCTCCCCGGGTTGACCCATGCGTCCCAGCGGGTGGAGAGCTTCCCATCCTGCATAAATCGCTTGCCGATCTTCCACTTGCGACATGACCTTCTCGAGAATCGGGGTCTTGATGACGCCGGGGTGAATCGAGTTGCAGCGAATTCCGTAGCGTTGGCGTGCGTAGTATAAGGCCGCGGACTTGGTCAGATGCGCCACGGCCGCCTTCGCCGCGTTGTATCCCGCCAAATCATGCTGGGCACGAATCGAGCACATGGATGCCATGTTGATGACGGATCCGCCGGCCTCCTTCATCATTGGAATGACGTGCTTGCACCCCAGGAAAACCCCCACCAGATCGATATCCAACATCACCCTGAAATCGTGCAGGGACAGCGATTCGATCGAGCCCACCATCGTGATGCCGGCGTTGTTGACCAGCACGTCTAGCCTGCCAGAACGCTGTTTTATCTCCTTCAGCGCATCGAGCCAAGCGGCTTCCAAAGTCACGTCCAACGACAGGAAGCGGGCGCTGCCTCCAATCGATTCGGCGACGCCGCGGCCACCCTTGTCATCCACATCACAGACCCAGACGGTGGCACCCTCTTCGGCGTAGCGCCGACACATTGCCTCCCCGAGGCCGGATGCTCCGCCGGTGACCATCACGATCTTTCCCGCCATGCGACTCATCGATCGTCCCTGTGCGCATTCGTGCGCGTGACGTCGAATCGGTCCGGATCCGCGAATTTCTGGGCATCACGATTGCCCGATCCGAATTGCAGCAGCATGGCGCCTCTCATTGCGACATACGGAGCCTCGATGATTTTCGGAGACGAAAAATCGATATCGGCCGGCAGTGTGTCGTTGTGCAAAGTCATCTCCAATGGTTGCCAGTTCGTTGCGCCTGTTGCCATGCACATTCGGCAAGGCGGGGAAATGCGTCGACCATCTTTACCGCATGCTCCGATGTTGCGGTACCGCGGGCCAGCCGACCCTTGATGCCGTGAAATATCGCCGCGAGCCTGAACAGATTGAACGCCACATAAAAATCCAGATAGTCGATCCCGGAGCGCGCGGTGCGCCGGCAATAGGCGGCCACATACTCGCTTTCACCGGGTATGTTCAATGCCGCGCAGTCGCGGCCCAGAAGTCCCGTGACGACCATCGGCGGCATGCGATACATCATCAAGTGGTATGCAAAATCTGCCAATGGGTGTCCCAGTGTCGACAGCTCCCAATCGAGCACCGCAATGACGCGCGGCTCGGTGGAATGAAAAACGAGGTTATCGACCCGAAAGTCGCCATGCACCAGCGATGTCTCATCGCCGGTGGGAATGTTGGCGGGCAGCCAATCGACCAGACGGTCCATGTTAACATCGCGCCCCGCCGCAACGTCCTCCCCATACTGCTTCGACCAGCGGCCGATCTGTCTTTGTAAGTAATTGCCGGCACGGCCGAAATCCGCAAGTCCGACCGCGGCGGGGTCGATGCAATGCAGACGCGCCAGGGTCTCGTTCATGGCATAGAAGTACGATGGGCGATCGGCGCGGTCCACGTTCGGGAAAGACGCGTCCCACACGATGCGGCCAGGGATGCAGTCCATGACGTAGAACCAGGTCCCGACCACGCCGTCGTCGGTGCATAAACCATACACATGCGGCACCGGAAAGTGCACCGCTTCCAGCGCGGCAAGGATGCGTGCCTCGCGCTCGATGGCATGCGCTCCCTTAATGAGCGCGCCGGGCGGTTTGCGGCGCATGACATAGATGGCACCGGGCGTGGTGAGCTTGTACGTGGGGTTCGACTGGCCGCCCTTGAATTGTTCGATTGCGAGCGGGCCTGCAAATCCGCGGACATGTTCGCACAGCCACGCTTCAAGCTTGCGCGGGTCGAAGCGATGGCCGTCTCGCACGGCAGTGGTGCCTGCGAAGTCCTCCTCGGCGCTCATCCAAGGCCCCGTTCCATCGCCTCGCGCTTGATCGCCTTGGCCAATGACCATTTGTGGACTTCCGTGGGGCCGTCGTAGATGCGAAACGCCCGCATTTCACGAAAGATCTGTTCGACCACGGTGTCGCGGCTGACGCCGCTGCCCCCCATCACCTGTACACAGCGGTCGGCGATCCGAAACAGCGACTCGGAGACCGCCACCTTGGTCATCGACGACTCCAGGGTACCCGGTGCGCCGCTGTCCAGCACGTCGGCGCACCAGTCGATCATGAGCGCCGCCTGCTGCAATTCGATCCGATTGTCCGTCAACATGAATCCCACGCCTTCATGGTCGATCAGCGGTTTACCGAATGCGCGCCGTGTAATCGCGTAGCCGACGGCGATCTCCTGCGCGCGGATGCATGCACCCTGCCAGCGCATGCAATGCGTGAGTCGCGCCGGTGCGAGCCGAATCTGGGCATATTTGAATCCCTCGCCGGCCGCGCCCAGCATCTGGCTTTCATGCACGCGTAGATTGTCCAGCTGCACCACTGAGTGACCACCGGCCATCGAACCGTCGATCGTATCGAGAATCCGCTCTATACGAACTGCCGGATCGGGCAGCGCCACCAGGAACATGGTGGCACCCACCTGCGACATCGCCATCACGATGCCGACGCCAGCGCCGACGGCACCGGTGATGAATGCCTTGCGGCCATTGATGATCCAATATTCGCCGTCCTGCTGCGCGGTGGTCTTCATCATCGAAGGATCGGAGCCGGCGCCGCCATCCTCGGCCGATTCGGTCATGAAAAACGCCGATCGGCTGCGGCCCTCGACGATCGGCTCGAGAAACTGCTGGCGCTGCGCCGCCGACGCCACGCGTCCGAGCAGGAACATATTGCCCTCGTCCGGAGCGCTGACATTCAAGGCGACCGGACCCAAGGGAGACAAGCCGGAAGCGCGCAGCACCAGCGCCGTGCCGCGATACGACAGGTGGCCGCCGTCCGCCAGGATATGCGGGGTCAGCAATCCCGCGGCGCGCGCCCGGGTTCGCATCTCCGTCACGAGGTCCTGAGTGGGTCCATGCGAGGTCCAGCGCGGATCCCGCTCGTACGGGATGATCTGTTCGCGCACGAAGCGCTCGACGGCCTTTGCGGTTGCAGCCGCCGCGAGGAGGTCAGCGGGCGGCGCGGTAAGCACGCGGCAACACCGACTCATTGTGCGCTCGCCCTGGCATCCGCCGTCATGGGTGTGTCCGTCAATCCAGCGACCTGCGCGGCGCGCGCAAGCGCCTCGAGATCCTCGCTCCGGGTGATGTCACAGGCCACGGCATGGCCGCCGATCTCGGCCGAGCACCACTGCAGTCTTGCCGCTCAATCGTCCCATGCGCCCGAGTGTCCAACGAAGGTCGACATGCCGCAACTGGCACGAATGCTAGGCCGATGCGGGACTGTGCGAAATGCCAGTAGAGCCGGAACCGCGTTTGGGCTCAGGATTGCGGCCTCGAGAGGATGGTTGCCCGGTTCAAGGAGTACGCACGATGGATCTTGGATTGAACGGCAAGAAAGTCATCCTGACGGGTGGCAGCCGTGGCATCGGGCGTGCTGCGCTGGAAATCTTTGCGGCCGAGGGCTGCGACGTCGCCTTTTTTTCCCGCAACCAGGCCGAGGTCGATGACACCGTCGCAGCTCTCTCCCGTCACGGCGGCCAGGTCCATGGATCGAAGTTCGACATGAACGACATCGCCGGCTATCCAGCATGGTTGAACGCCGCTGCGGAACGGCTCGGCGGCTGCGATATCTTCGTTCCGGGTGCCAGTTCATCGGGCTCACAGGCGACCGGCAATTGGCAAAAGGGTTTCGATTTCGATTTGATGGGCACGGTCAAAGGCTGCGAAACGCTGGAGCCGCGTCTGGCGAAGTCGGGCGCGGGCTCAGTCATCATCATGTCGAGCACGGCCGCGTTCGAGACCTTCATCGTTCCACAGGCATTCAACGCGATCAAGGCGGCACTCTTGACCTATAGCAAGCAGTTGAGTCAAGCCTGGGGACCCAAGGGCATCCGGGTAAACGCCATATCCCCGGGACCCGTCAGTTTTCCCACCGGCAATTGGGAGGCCATCAAAACCGCGATGCCTGATCTCTACAACGCCACTCAGGGCCAGTTCGCGCTCGGGCGTTTCGGCACACCGGAAGACATCGCGCGTACTCTGGTTTTCCTGGCAAGCCCCGCGTCCGGTTACACCACGGGAACCAACATCGTCATCGACGGCGGGTACACCAAGCGCGTGCAATTTTAGGAGGCGTTCCCCGGCGTGGTGCCGCTTCCGAACGAGCGTGATGCCTACTGGCCCTGCATTGCGCCGCCGTCGACGAAGAATCCTTGACCGCTCATGAAGCGCGCATCATCCGATGCCAGAAATGCGATGACGTCGGCGATGTCGGCCGGTTGTCCCAGCCGGCCGAGGGCGGCTTTTTTCTCCCAGTAAGCCCTAAACCCCGGCATCGACGCGAATGCCGGCGCCGTCATTGGGGTGTCGATCGCTCCGGGCTGCAAACAGTTGGCCGTCACGCCAAACGGACCCAGTTCGCACGCCACCGAACGTGTCAAGCCGAGCACCGCATGCTTCGATGCGCCGTACGCGACCAGGCCGGCCGCGCCGAAGCGCGACATCGTGGAGCCGATGGTAATGATCCGTCCCCGGCCGGATGCCTTCAGCGGTGTCAGCGCGGCGCGCACGAGGCGGAACACGGCCGTCACGTTGACAGCGAGCGTCGCCTCCCAAAATGCATCGCTGTGCCCTTCCAGCGGTTCGAAGGCGCTGATCCCGGCGCAAGGAACCAGTATGTCGAGTGCGCCGAATCGCGCCAGTGTTTCGCTGACGAGCAACTCCGAAACACCCGGCAAGGTCACGTCCGCAAGGCGCAACACGGCACCGGCGCGGTCGACGGTATACACCTGCGCACCGTCGGCCTGCAAACGCGCCGCACATGCCGCTCCGATCCCAGAGCCGGCGCCCGTGACGAGAGCAACCCGTCCTGCGAGCCGCGTCATATGCCCATCATACCGGCCGCGCTTGCGGCATCGATCGAATTCCGAACCCGAGAGGAACGCCGCTTCATTGGAGGCGAGAAACGCCACCAGGCCGGCGATCTCTCCATGGGTGCGAGAACCGACTGGGCATCTCTATTTCGCCGCCATCCGCAGTGCCGGCTAACGCGGACCTTCACCGGACGATCCATTCTGGCGTTCATGCGAAAACTACTCCCGTCACTGTCCCACTTCCGGCGTTTGCATAAAATGCCGGTATTTATGCTTATATTCGAGGGTATGCCGGACCCCCATCGCGAATCAACTAGCTAAAGTCGCAGTATGGGCATGTAGGCATGCGAACCGTGGCACGGCCCCACGTGCGTTTGCCAAGTCATCACCTATGAGATGCGCCAGTTTGGATGAACGTCGCCGCCAAGGCGACTAAACTGATTCTATGATCAAGGTCAAACTGAAATCATCCGCAATCGGCGGCCCGGCAGATCCGCCGGCATGTTGAACCAACAATCTCCGGAATGATGATGATTTTTGTGGCAGGTACCCTGACGCTCGATCCCGCTCACATCGTCGGCTTTCAACGCGACGTCGCGGCGATGATCGAGACAGTCCGTGCCGAAGCAGGCTGTCACCACTACTCACTGCTCGTCGAGGATGCCGATGCGGGTATCGTCAATGTGCTGGAACAATGGACGGACGACGCGTCGCTGCTCGTCCATCTCAAACAAGCGTGGATACAGGATTTTTTAAACCGCTACGGCGGTCATCTCAAGGCGTCCACCGTCCAAATCTTCGACATCTCAGGAGTCCGGCCTCTTCCCGGTAGTTAGTCCCGTAACGTCGAGCCGACATTCGCAGCTACTACTGGCGATGCAATTTCTTGAAACGGCGTCGCTTGAACAACCATTGGCCGGCACGCTTCACAACCATATCGCACGCCAAACAGAATTCGAGACCGCCGCTGAGCGCCTTACCGGCCACCGCCGCGATCCAAGGTTTGGTGCGGGCTGGCGAACACACTGGGCACCTATACTATCTGTTAGTTCGATTGCGGCTTCCATCGGCGCACTATCCGTCCGAGACCTTTTACAGGCCTGTTGTCCGGCGGCAACGAATGCTGTCACCAATAAGACGTAATCCGGGGGAGCTATGGCAGCGAAGTTAACTCACAAGTCGGTTGAAATCGTGGCCGCAGGAGCGATGCTGTCGGCAGCGCTCGTTTCGCCGCCGGTGCGCGCGGACGTTGCGGCAGTCCAAGATTCGGATGCGCTCATCGAGATCACGGTCACCGCCCGCCGCCGCTCCGAATCGATTCACGATACGCCGGTCGCCGTCACTGCGCTCGATACCGCCATGCTGGAATCGAAGAACAGCGTCAAAATCGGCGATCTCCAAGGCGCCGTTCCCAATGTGATCATTACGAATGAGGGGGCGGGCGCCGCCGCTGCGAACCTCGCGATTCGCGGCCTGGCGTTCGCGGACGTCGAGAAATCCTTCGACCCAACGGTAGGTGTGGTAGTCGATGGCGTGTTCCTGGGGACCAACACCGGCCAGTACCTCGACTTTTTCGACATCGCCGGTTTCGAGGTTCTAAGGGGACCCCAGGGAACCTTGTTCGGCCGCAATACCATCGGCGGCGTCATCAACATCACCCGCAGCAAGCCAACCGGCGAATTCGGCGCCAAGGTCGAGCTGAGCTACGGCAGCTTCGATACCAGCACCGAGCGCGTGGTGCTGAACGCTCCCCTGGCGAAGGACGTGCTCGCGGCCAAAGTGTTTTACTTCAATACCAAGACCGACGGCTTCTACCGCGATGCCATCACGGGCCGCAACACCGGCGGCAGCCAGAATCAGAATGTCGGCGCGGCATTCTTGTTGACGCCGGGCGGCGGCTTCGATGCCTTGCTGACGGTGGAGAAGCAAACCTCGTATTTCCTGCCGATCGGCGGCACCCTCAGCACCTCCACTGACCTGTTTGGCCAAGTTCTGCTCGGGGCGGGTCTTACCAATGAGGTGAACCGAAACAGTACAACCGATCTCTACACGGTATTCAGCAACCCCAAGGCACCCGCACCGAGCGGCCATTACGATGCGCCGGCCGCGACTCTGCAGATGAATCTCGATTCAGGCCCGGTCAAGTTCACGTCGGTCACGAGCTACCGCAGCTCACAGGAAGACCAGGTACAGCCGTTCGACGGGACCTCATTGGGTCTCTATATCACCCGTCGAATTCAATCGTTTCATCAATTCAGCCAGGAATTTCGTGCGGCGGGCAAGGTCACGGACGCGCTGGACTACGTGACCGGGGTGTATTTCTACAATGGAGCCTACATCCTGACTCAGTACACCGATTTATTCGGCGCTGGGTTCGGCTTACCGCAAGTGGTCAGCGGCGATTCGAAGTCGTACGCGGCATTCGCCGATTTCGATTGGGCCTTCGCCGATCAGTGGCGCTTGAACTTTGGCGGGAGGTACACGAAGGACAAAAAGGAGTTGAACAATACCGCGACGATCAACGGTGTAGAGACCTTTCTGGGCGCACCGAGCGCAACGTTCCGCAAGTTCACGCCGAAGGCCAGCGTGGATTACCGCCCTAACGCGAATTTTATGTACTACGCCTCCTATTCGGTGGGCTACCGATCCGGGGGCTTCAGCAACCGTGCGACAGACGTCATCACGACCAATACCGGGTTTCAACCTGAGACGGTCGATTCATCGGAGGCCGGCGTAAAATCGGAGTGGTTCGACAGGCGCGTGTCGCTGAACGCGGATTACTTCTTTGCGAAGTACAAGAATATGCAACAGAACACCACTATTCCGGGCGGCGCGACGGGCAACGAGACGGTGGTGTCCAATGTCGGCGGATCGACAATCAAGGGCGTCGAATTGGAACTGGTGGGACGCGCGACACAAAATCTTACATTGAACGCATCGTTAGGTACCTTGAGTTCACATTTCAAAGGATTCGTGGTGAAGCAGGTGTTGCCCGGTCAGCTGGTTGCCTCCACGACCGATTACTCGAACAACGACCTGATCTTCAATCCCGCGTTCACCGCGGCAGCCAGTGCGGATTACAAGATTCCCATGAGCTTCGGCGATCTGCGCGCCAACGTGGGTTACCGGCATATCGCGAGTTACGACCAACAGATCTCGCTCGGACCCACCCTGCAGCCTGGTGGTCCCGGAACCTTGGCTGTCGTCGAGGGGAACGACCCGCGGGTTCGCCTTCCGCACCAGAATCTGGTCGATGCCAGCCTCACCGGCAACTTCGTCTTAAACCGCGCCAAGGCGCACGTGACGCTCTACGGACGGAATTTGACGGACACGCGGCTCGGCCTTCCTTTCACGGTGGCGGGACTGTTCGCGTTCGGTTTCGCACAAGAGCCTCGCTCTTTCGGCATCACGCTCGGCTTCGAGTACTAAAGGAAGGCCGTGAATCGTCTGGCTGACAAGGTCGCGCTGGTCACCGGGGCCGC
>JALYIW010000204.1 GCA_030775625.1 Pseudomonadota bacterium
TCGCTCGCTGGCCGTCATTGAGGAAGTAGATCGGCTGGTTCCCGGCAAGCCGATCAAGTATGTCGTGAATACCCACCATCATTTCGATCACGCCGGCGGGCTTCGAACCTATCTTTCCCAGGGGACGCCCGTGATCACACATGAATCGAACAAACAGTATTACCTGGATGTCATGTTCTACCCGGCGCCGCGCGAATTGCAGCCGGATCGCATGGCGCTCTACAACCCGATGTACATGATCAGCAGGCGCCCCGCTCCAATCGAGACGGTGGCCGGAATGCTCAACGCGCCCGGCGGCGGCGCAGGCAAATACGTGATCACAGATGGCGAGCGCGTGTTGGAGACTTTTCATGTGCAGGATATGGCCTACGAGTTGGAGGATCAGTCGTACGCGCTAGGCAACCACAGCGCCGATATGCTGATGGCTTATTTACCGAAGGAAAAGATCTTGATCAATGCGGACCTCTATTCACCGCCAGCGCCCGGCGCGTCGCGGCCCACTCCAACCGCTGGGATGCGGACGCTTTATCAGAATATGCGGAAGCAGAAGCTGGAGGTAGCGCAACACGTGCCCATCCACGGGCGCACTGGGACGAATGAAGAGTTCCTGAAAATCGTGGGAGGGACCACCGGCCCATAACGGCTTGTCAATGGCAGCCAATTCAGCGTGTCAATCGGGCCTGGGTTACGGACATCGGCGATCAATGCGTTGATGGGGTGTTCATTGCAGGAAAGAGAACTACGACGTCTACATCGGTAGAGCCGTTCCCCGCACATCGAGCACCAGAACATTAAGGCCCGCTGCCGTGGCGGCGGTGGCAAGGCTTTTGGTCAACATGGTCTTGCCGACGCCGTCCGTGTCGATCGTTACTGCAATTTTCCACATGTGCACACTTTCAGAGTTGCGAATGTGCACCATAGCGGAATGGCAAAACCTATCAATGCTGTTGTGCGATGGCCGCCGAGGATTCTTGACTGACAACAGGCACGCCGGTGCGCTAAATTGTCCGACGCGAGATAATAAACGCTGGAGCGGTCCCCGTGAGCATCAACCTGACACCTGAGCAGCAAAACGTTATTCAGCAGGCGATTCAATCGGGCCTGGTGCAATCGGTTGACGAATTCATCAATTCAGCTGTCGGCGCTCTCTCGCGCCGCGAAGGCGGCTTCGACAAAGAAAAGGCACGGCTTGCCGGCGCACGAATCCGCGAGCTTCGCAAGGGCGTCACCCTTGACCTGCGCGGAATGTCCATCCGGGAACTCGCGCATACCGGCCATAAATATTGATGGTCGCGTTTGTTCTCGACGTGTCGGCGTGCATTCCGTGGTGCTGCGAGGATGAGACAACTCAGGCATCCGAACAAATGCTTGAATGGGCGATGGAAGGAAGCGCCTTGCATGTTCCGTCCATATGGACATGGGAAATCCTGAATACCGTGGCAGTGGTTACCAAACGGCGGCGCATCACGGCGGATCGAGCAAGAGAATTTCTGGAGCAACTCGCTACCCTAAACATCGAAGTGGATCAGCCTCCGCCGATCGTCGATTTCGCGAGACTGCATTCTCTTGCCAGTCTGCGTCAATTGACCGCTTACGATGTCGCCTATCTAGATTTGGCAAAACGTCTGTCCCTGCCGCTGGCGACACGCGATGACGATTTGAGGTTGGCCGCGCTTGCCGAAGGCGTACAAGTTCTCTAATCCCCGTTTCAGACGCAGCTCTGATTTTCTCGGCAACGACAAATCGTGTTGAGCCATTTCTTTTCCTGCCGCGTGGAGTCTTTAGGCCGAGTAGGGGCAGTAGGGCAGGAAAACGAACTGGCCTCAGGAGAGGCGTCCAGCGCGGAGGCCACGGAGACATCCTGACAGAGCTGGCAAACCGTTAAGCCGCCGATTTGTCGTAAGATTCTGAAAGTACTTACACCACCTCGCGGTGCGCCGGGCGCCCCGAAGGGAGACACTCATTGCTCGACTCTTTCATGCGATCTTACGTGCTGTTCTCGCTCGCATTGGCGGGCAGCGCACTCGCGCAGCCTGTCATCACCGCTGGCAACGTCTTCAACGCCAGCGGCTATCAGACAACGCTCGCGCCGGATACTGTCTTCGTAGTATTCGGCAACGGGTTGGGGCCGGCTTCCATTGCGATTGGCTCGGGACCGAACTATCCGGCCTCGGTGGGCGGCACGTCGATTACGTTTACCGCGTCGGCGGGAGGCGCCGTGATCAACGCCAAGATGGTGTATTCGATCGCATCGCAAGTGGCTGGGTTGCTTCCTTCGTCG
>JALYIW010000205.1 GCA_030775625.1 Pseudomonadota bacterium
TCAACAGGCCGACGGCGATCAGTGTGTAGCTCATGACTTGAGCGATTAAAGGTGCGTGCTCCATCTATGTCTCCAGGTCTTAAGGGTCAGGTGGTCGATAATCAGTGTTTTTCGGCGGACATGCTCAAATAAACGATGGTCAACATGCCGAAAATGAACGCTTGCAGCGTGATGATCAAAATATGGAACAGCGTCCAGACGGCGTCCGCCACGAACTGCACCGCTCCCCAAGCATATGTCGAGATATGAGCGAGCGATGCTTCGAGCGTGAGGCCGGCGATCAAGACGAAAATGAGTTCGCCCGCGTACATGTTGCCGAACAGTCGCAAGCTGAGCGACAGCGGCCGCACGGCCTCTTCGATGATGCGCAGCAAGAGATTCGGCGGGGCGGTGAGAATCTTGCCGGCGGTGCCGGTGGCATGGAAGGGCGCGGTAAACCATTCGCCGAAAAACCCGCCGACGCCCTTTTCCTTGATGCCGACATACCAGATCAGCAAGAAAACGGTGATCGACATACCCAAAGTGGTGTTGATGTCGGCCGTGGCAACGACGCGCAAATGCTCGAGGCCGAACTTCTGGCCGGCCCAGGGCAAGAAATCGACCGGCACGAGATCCATGAAATTCATCAGCCAGACGAGGACAAAAATGCTGATGGCCAACGGGGCGATGAGCTTGCTCTTGCCGTGGAAGGTCTCTTTGACGGTTCCGTCGACCATCTCGACCAATATCTCCACGGCGGCCTGCAGTTTGCCGGGCACACCGCTGGTGGCGCGCCGCGCGACCAAGCAGAAAACCAATACGAAGCTTAGCGCGAGACCAAGGGTGAAAATCACGCTGTCCAAATGGAAAGCCCAAAAAGCGCCGTGGCCCTGATTCACGGTGAGATGAGTCAAGTGGTGATGGATATACTGCGTCAACCCGCCGGATTCGCTCTCGGACGCCGCCATTCAATTACCCTCGTTTCATCCCAATCAAACCAACCCAGTAGCCGAACTGAGCAATCACCAGCCCCGTCAGCAGCGGCAGCGGCATCAACTGGAAGCGCGCAAAAGCCGCCCAAACTGCAAGCACGTACCAAGACCACTTCAGCGACCCGGCTGCGAACAACGCCCGGCGCAAGACCGTGGCGGGCGCAATTCCCGGCGCAAACATGCGCCAGCCGAACAAGCCGCTGCCCACGGCGGCGATCATCCCGCCCGCAAAACCGGACCACCCTGTCGCAGCGCTCCGAGTGATCCAGAAAATCAACCCAACGATGAGTGCGCATCCCATTTGCAGGAACACGACCCGCATCACGAGCCGCTTCCCGTGGCCGGCGACGTTGTTCATCGCGAAGGGGGCCGGCGCCGATTCCAGACACCGCCGCCCCTCCTCGACGGGGCGATGGCCCCCTCTTTCATGGGCATGCCGTCTGGCCAAAAAGCCGGCGCATTATAGAGAGGCTGGATGAGAGTCACAAGCCAATGAACGACCTAAAGTTTTTTAACAGAATCGGGCCAGCGGCCCGACAACTGCGTTTTATCGAATGATGCCGAAGCTATCTGATGTGTTCCAAAATCCCCTCCAGCTCGTCCAGGCTATTGTAGGCAATGACCAATTTGCCCTTGCCCGACGAGGTGTGCCGAAACAACACCTTGGCGCCCAATTTCTCGGCCATTTCGAGTTCCAAATGCCGGATATCCGGGTCCACGGCCGCGGATTCGGGTTTCTGTGTCTTGGCCGGCGCCAGCAGACTTCGGACCAGGGCCTCGGTTTCTCGCACCGACAGGGCCTTTTTAGCCACCAACGCTGCAACCTCAATCTGCTGGCGACGTGCCGTCAGTCCGAGAAGCGCCCGCGCATGGCCCATTTCAATGCTGCGCCGTTCCAATAGACCTTTCACCTCGTCCGCCAGCTCCATCAAGCGCAATAAATTGCTGACTGCCGCACGCGAGCGGCCGACGGCTTCGGCGGCGGCTTGATGCGTCAGTCCAAACTCGTCGATCAGGCGCGACAGCGCTCGCGCCTCTTCCAGAGGGTTGAGATCTTCCCGCTGAATGTTTTCGATAAGCGCCATGGCGACGGCAGCCTCATCCGGAACGTCGCGGACGACGGCGGGGATATCGGTCAAACCAGCCATTTGAGCGGCGCGCCAACGGCGCTCGCCGGCGATGATTTCATAGCGCTGCGATTCACCGGGTGCGGGTTTTCCCAAAGGGCGAACCAGTATGGGCTGCACCAGACCTTGGGATTTGATGGACTCGGCCAGTTCACTCAGGGACTCTTCCCGCATGTCCACGCGTGGCTGGTATTTGCCCCGCTGCAACAAATCGAGCGGCAAGCTTGCCAGACGATCGCCGACGAGAGCGGCCGGCTGCGGCAGCGATGACTCGAGGGCCGGCGCGCCCATGCGCTTGGCGAGCAAGGGACTCAATTCCGCGAGGCCACGACCTAGAGATGGCTTTTTGCCGGACATGCTTGGGATCCCCGAACGGGTTTATGGATGAAGCGAACGGGCCGATTATACGGGCGGGAACGGCGGGTCGTCGCGGCGAATCATCTCCCCGGCCAGCGCCAGATAGGCCAGTGCGCCGCGCGACTCCTTGTCGTGGAACAACGCGGGCTTGCCAAAACTTGGCGCCTCGGCCAATCGCACGTTGCGCGGGATGACGGTGCGGAACACCTTGTCGCCGAAGTGTTCGATCAGCTGCGCGGAAACCTCGTTGGAAAGATTGTTGCGCGGGTCGAACATTGTCCGCAACAGCCCTTCGAGGTCCAAATCCGGATTGATGCTGCCCTTGATCTGATCGATGGTTTGAACCAGGGAACTCAAGCCTTCCAGCGCGTAGTACTCGCACTGCATGGGCACCATCACGGAATCCGCCGCGACCAGCGCGTTCAGGGTCAGCATGTTCAGCGACGGCGGGCAGTCGACCAAAATAACGTCGAAATCTTCTCGTACCGGCTGCAACGCATTGCGCAGTTTGAACTCGCGCCCCGTGTCCATGGTCAACAGCCGGACCTCGGCGGCAGTGAGATCTTGATTGGCCGGCATCAACATGAATCCGCCGTATTCTACTTGCACCAGCGCTTCCATCGCCGCGCAATCCCCCAGCAGTACATCGCAACTGGTGCGCGATTGAGCATGCTTGTCTATGCCGCAGCCCATGGTAGCGTTGCCTTGCGGGTCGAGGTCGATGAGCAGCACGCGTCGCCGGGTGGCGGTCAGGGAGGCGGCAAGATTGACGGCCGTGGTCGTTTTACCGACGCCGCCTTTTTGATTCGCTATGGCGATGACGCGTTTCATGATTTGCTCGGTTGATGCCGCACCGCGTTCGGTCTGGCGGGTGAGAATTCCACGAGATGGCGTTCCTCGTCCAGCCCCGGCACCGTCAAACGATGCACCGCGAGCACGCGAAACGACTTGGGCAGCGCGGAAATCTCCTCATCCGGCCGTTTGCCTTTCATTGCCAGCAAGCGTCCATCGGCAGCGCACAGATGCCCAGCATAAGCCGCAAAGTCCGCTAACGAGGACAGCGCGCGCGCCACCACCGTGTCGAAGAGTTCGAACGGCCTATAGCTTTCCGCCCGGTCATGTACGACCTGCACGTTGCCGCATCCGAGACGCTCGTAGGTCTGTGCGATGAAGCGCGCCTTTTTGCCGGTGGCTTCGATCAAGGTAAATAGACGCTCTGGATCGACGATCGCCAGCGGCAGGCCGGGATACCCCGCACCGCTGCCTATGTCGGCCACCCGCCGGCCGCGCAAATAAGGCTGCAGACTCAAACTGTCGAGCACATGTTTGCGCAGCATCCCGGGGCGATCGCGAATCGCCGTCAGATTGAACTGCGCGTTGCCAAGTTCGAGCTCGTCCAGCAGCCGCAGCAGATTTTCGCCGCTTCGGGGATCGAGTTCGATGCCCATTTCATGCGCGCCCGCAGCGAGCAATGC
>JALYIW010000206.1 GCA_030775625.1 Pseudomonadota bacterium
TCGCATGGACGGGATCGAGTTGGTGGGCCTGATCAAGCGCGATCCATCACTGAAGTCATTGCCCGTGATGATCGTCTCCTACAAGGATCGCGAAGAAGATCGGCGTCGCGGGCTGGAAGCCGGGGCGGATTATTATCTGACCAAGGCGAGCTTTCATGATGAAACATTGCTGGGAGCGGTGGTGGACTTGATCGGCGAGGCAGCTGCGTGAAGATTGGAATCGTCAACGACCTGCAGATAGCTGTCGAAGCGCTGCGGCGCGTGGTTGCAATGGATCCTGCGTACGAGGTGATCTGGACAGCGCGTGATGGCGCCGAAGCAGTGGCTTTGTGCGCACAAAAAACGCCGGACTTGATCCTGATGGATTTGATCATGCCCGGGATGACCGGAGTCGAGGCCACCCGTCAGATCATGCTGGGATCGCCCTGCGCTATTCTCATCGTAACGGCCAATGTGGGCGCTAACGCCACCCGAGTGTTCGAGGCCATGAGCCATGGAGCCTTAGATGCGGTGGATACCCCCATATTCGGCGCCGGCGCCCCGCCCGTCAGCGCATCGCCGTTACTGGCTAAAATAGCCAGCCTCGGCAAACGGCTCGGCAACCCCGACGGGCAACGTAGCGGCGCTGGCGCATCCCGCGCGCTACCGTCGCGAGTACTCGCAAATCGGTTGGTCGTCATTGGCGCATCGGCAGGCGGTCCGGCAGCGCTGGCGAAAATTCTAAGCGCCTTGCCCGAGGACTTTCCTGCGGCGGTAGTCATCGTGCAGCATCTGGACGCACAGTTTGCGGCGAGCATGGCGGAGTGGTTGAACAGTCAGTCGCGTCTGCCGGTCCGAGTGGCGAAACAAGGCGATCGCCCCATGACCGGCCTGGTGCTGATGGCCGGCACCAGCGACCATCTCGCCTTGACTGAGGGAGGCTGTCTCGGCTACGTCCGTGAACCGAGCGCCTGCGTGTATCGACCCTCCGTCGATGTGTTTTTTCAAAGCGTGTGTCGATTCTGGCCTTTTGAGGCGGTCGGTGTGCTACTGACGGGGATGGGTCGCGACGGGGCGCTGGGGCTGAAAGCCCTGCGTGACAAGAGTTACTTCACCATCGCACAGGACCAGAACAGCAGCGCCGTCTACGGTATGCCGAAGGCGGCCGCCACGCTCAACGCCGCGGTCCGGGTTTTGGCGCTGGAGCGGATAGCTCCGACTCTGATCGAAATGTTCACACCATACGAAGTGTAATTCATGAACAGCACCGCGATCCCTTCGTCCGACGAATTCCCGACAATGGCACCCGGCGAGTACACCATCCGGGTACTTTTAGTGGACGATCAAGCAATGATCGGAGAAGCGGTCCGACGCGCCCTGTCGCAGCAATCCAACATCGAGTTCCACTACTGCAACAACTCCGCCGAAGCCTTCAAACTCGCCGAGAAAATCAAGCCCACCGTCATTTTGCAGGACCTGGTGATGCCCGGCCTCGACGGACTGGCTTTGGTCCGCCTTTATCGCGCCAGTCCGCTGACCAAGGACATTCCGATCATCGTGCTCTCGACCAAGGAAGACTCCGCGGTAAAAAGCGAGGCATTCGCCTTGGGCGCGAACGACTACCTGATCAAGCTTCCCGATGCGGTCGAATTGATCGCGCGAGTCCGCCATCACTCGCAGGCCTACCTCCATCAATTGCAGCGTGACGCCGCCTACCTCGCATTGCGGGATAGCCAGCGCCGGCTCATGGAAATCAACATCGAACTTCAGCGCTTGACCAAGGTCGACGGACTCACGGGTCTCAGCAATCGGCGATACTTCGATGAATTTCTCGACGCGCAATGGAGACTGGCCGTACGGGATCAGCAACCGCTATCGATACTGATGATCGATGTGGATAATTTCAAGCGTTACAACGATACCTATGGTCACTTGCAGGGAGACGAGGTACTCAAAGGGGTCGCGACGGCCATGCAAGGCAGTTTCACGCGTCCGACCGATCTGGCGGCACGCTTTGGCGGCGAGGAATTCGTGGTGATTTTGCCCGCCACGCCGCTCGCGCCGTTGCTGAGTTTGGGCGAGAATTTGCGGCGCAATGTCGAAGCACTACGAATTCCGCACAGCGGTTCCAGCGTCAGTGAGTTCGTCACCATCAGCGTCGGCGGGGCTACGGCGACTCCGCAATCCGCGGATTCGTTTCTAAGCTTGGTCGCGACCGCCGACGCTGCATTGTATGAGGCGAAGAATTCGGGAAAGAACAAGGTAGTCACCCGCAATCACGGCGAGGCCGTCAAGACGGCCGCGGGTTCGGGTTAGCAAGGCGGAATTATTTGCCTCCTCTGGGGGTGTAGGAAAATTTTTGCCCGGCGATGGCGGCAGCATACATCAGGCCTCCCTTGGCAATGGTGAAGACCGCCATCCCCTTATTGAAGACGCCGGTGGCGGTGGCATTCTTTTGGCCCGCACTCGCACCGGCCGATGCGCCGCTGGTGCCGGCACTTGCCGAAGCGCCTGCGGTCACCGCGACCGCGCTCGCGCCTGCGGCGAACTCGAAAGAGCCTGATTCGAATTCATCCAGCGCCCGCTTGGCTTCGAAAAAGATGATCTGACTATATGCTTTGCCGCCTGCCTGGAACCCAACGCTCACTTGCCCCATGGTGGTGTCGCCGACCAAACGGCCGTGTACGTACACATGTCCTTTGCCCAACGCGCCGCCGATACCCAATCCCGCTTCACCCACCGTGGGAAACACGGCATAGGCGTAGCTCTTGCCGAAAAAAGACGCGCTTTCGCCCGCGTTCCTGAACAGATTGATGGTGTCAGTGTATTTGTTGGCGTGAGCCATGCCAGCCACGAGCAACAGAACAGGCGCGATGCTGAAAATACGTTTGAACAATTTCATAGAACCATCCCGTGAATTTTGCGTAGGGAGCATTATTGACCGCTCGACCTAAGCCAAGAAAGGAGATAATGCCTACACTTCGGGTAGGCGTTAGCCTATAGCGGTGCCCCATTCGCCGACGTGGGCAATGCCTCGACTTGCACCAAGCAATCGTAAAAGGTCGCCGCCTGGCCCATGTCGGTGAGGGTGTCGCTGCTTGTTAATTCATTGGCATTCTTGCCGTCGCGGGCTAGTTTTTTCCACCAAACCGATAGACCGACGACGACCCCGCGACGGGCTCGCTCCGTGACCCGCGCGCGCAATTCAAGGCTGCCGCGGTCGTTGAACACCCGCACGTAAGTGTCGGCAACAATCCCGCGCTGCAGCGCATCGGCGGGATGAATATCGAGCCGCGGTTCGCCTTCCGAGGCACGTAGGCTCTGCACATTCACGAAGGAACTATTGAGGAAGTTGCGCGCCGGCGGTGAAATCATCGCCAGGGGATAGCGCAGCGCGGCCACACTTCGTGTGTCCTCGTGGGGCGCAATATAATCAGGTAAGGGATCGAACCCCAGAGCCTGTGCGCGGCTGGAGAAAAATTCGACCTTTCCCGAAGGAGTATCGAACCCCCCTTCTACAAAAGGCGCTACACCCTTGGGCACGCCTACACGTTTCCAGCCCTCGACGCGAACCGCGGCGAAATCCCAGTCCTTCGACACCGCGGCCTGTGCGATTACCTCATCCGAATCTTTGAAACACGGGTCATCAAAGTCCATGGCACGGGCGAGCATGCGAAATATTTCGGTATTTGATTTTGATTCTCCCACGGGGGAGATTGCCGGATTGTTCGCCATCAAATAGTAATGACCATAAGGCTTGATCACGTCCGCGTGTTCCAACTGGGTGGTGGCGGGCAAAAGAATGTCCGCGTAATCCGCCGTATCCGTCTGGAAATGCTCAAGCACCACGGTGAACAAGTCCTCGCGCGCAAAGCCTTGCGCGACGCGCCGGGAATCAGGCGCGACGGCAACCGGATTGGAGTTGTATACGATGATTGCTCCGACTGGTGCGCTCGTATCGAGAAGCGCATGTCCGATGGTCGACATATTGATGGTGCGCGGTGTTCGCTCGCCCAGCAGATCCGGCCGTCGCAGCGCGCGCTCGTCGATGTCGAAGTTGCCCGACGTCGACAGAAATATGCCGCCCGCGGGGTCGCGAAAGGCGCCCACCAGTGCGGGCAGACAGGCAATATTGCGCACCGCCATGCCGCCGCCGCGTACCCGCTGCATGCCGTAGTTCGCACGGATCAATGCCGGCCTGGTGGTACCGTACAAATGAGCGAGAGACTCGATTTCTTCTGCGGTGATGCCACAGATCGATGCCACCCTTGCGGGGGGGTACTCGGCTGCCCGTTCGCGGAGGCGGTCAAACCCCAACGTATATTTTTGCACATATTCGCGATCGGTCAAACCGTCGCGGATCAACACATGCATGAGTCCGAGCGCCAAGGCCGAATCCGTACCGGGCAACAGGGCGAGGTGAGTGTGGCATTTCTCCGCCGTGAGCGACCGGTAGGGATCGATGGCCACCAGAGTCGCGCCGCGACGCTTGGCTTCTTGCGCACGCGCCCAAAAATGCACGCTGGACGTGATGGCGTTGGAGCCCCAGAAAATAATCAATCCGGCTTCGTCGGCGAGCTCCACGTCCACGCCGATGCGGCTGCCGAGAGTGATTTCGTGTCCGGCCGTTCCTGCCGAGGCGCAAATGGTGCGATCGAGAAAGCTGGCGCCGAGTTTATGGAAAAATCGCATAGACATGGAGTCGCCCTGAACCAATCCCATGGTGCCCGCATAACTGTAGGGCAGAATCTGTTCGGGATTTTGCGCCGCGAGCGGTTTCAAACGCGCAGCGATGGCGGCCATGGCTTCGCCCCAACCGATTCGTTCGAAGCGCCCTTCCCCCTTCTTCCCGATGCGCCGCATAGGATGCAGCAGTCGGTCGGGATGGTAGGTGCGCTCGGTGTAACGGGCAACCTTGGTACATAGCACTCCCGCCGTGGGAGCATGATCATTCGCACCGCTGACTTTGATTGCAACGCCGTCCTTGACATGCACTTCCAGGGCGCATGTGTCGGGACAGTCATGCGGACATGCGCCCTTGATCTTGGTAATCATTCGGCATACCCCGTGTCGAGAATGCGGTCCATGAATTTTTCACATTGGGCGAGTTGCTTGAGTGAGACGAACTCGTTGGGCCGATGCGCTTCGGCGATGTCGCCCGGCCCGCAAATCACGGTGGGAACCCCCATTTTCTGAAACAGGCCGGCCTCCGTGCCGTACGATACCTTGCCCACCGTGCTACTTCCCGACAGCTGCATGGCCCATTGGACTATGGCGTCGGTTTCGGATGCCGCCAGTCCCGCGGTTTGGCTCACCCACTGCAGATCGATACCGCATTGCGCGTCGACGGCTTGCATTTGCCGCGCCAATTGCTCTGCGTAAGAGCGGATTTCTTGGTAGAGCGCGTTCGGCGAGGCCTGCGGCAAGGTGCGCATGTCGAAATCGAAGACGCAGTCCTTGGGCACTACGTTGGCGGCGATTCCCCCGTGAATCACGCCGGTCGAGAGAGTGGAATACGGAATCGTGAATCCATAATCGCGCTTTTCGAATCGCGCAAGCCGTTCGGCGATCTGGCGAATGAACACGATCAGGCGTGCCGCGTATTCGATGGCGTTCACGCCATGGGTGACATAGCTCGAATGCGCTTCGCGTCCGTGCACCGAGCACCGAAAACGGTGAGTGCCCTTATGTGCAATGATGGGCTGCATCGAGGTGGGTTCGCCCACGACGCAACCCGCGGGTCGGATGTTGTTATCTTCCAAGTCGCGAATGAGTCCGCGCACACCCAAGCAGCCGACTTCTTCGTCATAACTCAGAGAGTAGTGCAACGGCGCGTCCAGCCGATTGTCATTGAGGGCCGCCACGAATTTCGGCGCCTGGGTCAGAATGATGCCGATAAAACCTTTCATATCGGCTGAGCCGCGGGCGAAAAGCTTGCCATCGCGCTCCACGGCCACGAAGGGATCGGTGTCCCAGGTTTGCCCCTCCACGGGGACCACGTCGGTGTGCCCAGAGAGGATCAATCCCGGTTTGTTCATATCGCCAAGGGTGGCGAATAGGTTGGCTTTTTTTCCGGTCCGGTCATGAGTCAATCGGGTGGTCCCACCGAAGCCTTTCAAGTAGTCCCGCACCCATTCGATCAGACCCAGATTGCTGTCGCGCGAGACGGTATTGAAGCTGATCAAGCGCTCGATCATTGCCCGCGAAGCCGCGCTCGGTAAGTCTGGATTCATGACTGGGTCGTCCGTCGCCATCCATGTATTTTAACCCAGGCCTATACCGAGTGCGCTGCTCTCGAGGCTGCTATTGTGGCGTCGGCTCCCTCACGGATTTCACGCGTTTCCGGACGGCTCGATGAACATCAGCGGCCAATTCTCAGGCGCCGGGCTTCTGCGCCCAGACCTTGCACCAGCCTGCGGCGGGCACGCTCTTGCCTGCGAATATATTGCAGCCCGCGGTTGCGTCCGCCGGCTTGCCCTGAAATTGCGCGCAATTGCCGCATTTCTGCGTGGGCTTGTATGTGGGATTGGGCACGGGGTCGACTTTGCGCGAATCCGTCACGAAGCCCAGCGCTTTCGCGGTGGGATCGCTGGGATCCAAAGGCGTAAGACCGGTAGCGCTCGCGGCGCCGGTAAGCAGCCCCATGGCCGGAATGAACGCCCCGGCGATCAGACCGCTCTTGACGATGGCTCGACGAGAAATCTTGCTTTGCATCGTGAACTCCCTCAAGTAAAACTATCGCTATCTTCCCGCGTTTGACCGACCAATGGCGAGGAATAAACATTAATTGTTGCTCACCGGGCGGACCGGCGATGCTGATTCGTCCCGTTCGGCCGTTGTGAGTCCGATGCGTGACAGCTGAACCGGTTCACGCTACCGTTGGTCTCGATGCATACCAATAAGCCGGATTTGGCAGATATCAGTCGCTCGGTGCTCCGGTTACGGGCTGAGGTGCCCGAAGATGCCTTTACGACCGCGGTTTTGGGTTCGCAACGAACCGGCAATGGAATTGTGATCAACGACGACGGCTTGACTTTGACCATCGGCTATTTGATCACCGAAGCCAAGGATGTGTGGTTGACGGCAGTGGGCGGCCGCGAAGTCGCGGGCCATGCCCTGGCGTACGATCACGTCACCGGATTCGGCTTGGTGCTGCCCTTGGAAAAGCCGGACGTTCCGCCGATCCCGCTGGGCTCCTCCTCACAACTCCTCGCCGGTGACGAAGCCTTTGTGCTGAGCTACCCAGAGTTCGCGAAGCCTCACACCGTGAGCGTCGTGGGGCGGCGAGAGTTCGCCGGCGCGTGGGAATACTTGCTCGAAGGCGCTATTTTTGCGGCGCCGGCGCATCCGCACTGGTCGGGGGCCGCCTTGGTGGACAGCGGCGGTACCCTAGTGGGCTTAGGATCGTTGTTGGTGCGTGAAGTAATCGGTGGTGAGGATCTCAATGCAAATATGTTCGTGCCCATCGACCTGCTCATCCCCATACTCCATGATTTGCGAACCAAGGGTCAGGCGGCGCGTCGGTCTCGGCCATGGCTTGGCATCTACAGCGTTGAAGCCGCGGATAAGGTCTACGTCACGGCCGTCGCCGATGGCGGCCCGGGACAAATTGCCGACGTCCACGAAGGCGATATGATTATTCAAGTCGGCGAACACGAAATCTCGGGACTCTCTGATTTCTACCGCCACGTGTGGGCGATGGGATCCGCCGGCGTCGCCATTCCTCTCACATTGATCCGCGGCGGTACGCTCCTTCGAGTGGCGGTGCGCTCGATTGATCGTAACGACCTGCTCAAACGGCCGCAAGCCCACTAGCCTGCACCGCGTATCCTCACTTTTGGCGAATTAACTTCTAGTTACCAGGCCACAGCACGAACATCGCAATGACGCTGGCGGTCATGAAGGCGGCGGTGAGCCACCCTCCCCACTTCAACACACCCGTAATGACGAATTGCCGCATGACTGGCGGGCGAGAGGCCATGAGCATGATAACGACAATCAGTGGGACGGCGACCACGCCATTGATGACGGCTGTCCAAAACAGTGCTCGAATCGGGTCGACGCCGATGAAATTCATGGTCAGACCGATCAATACCGCCGCCGTGATGATGGCGTAGAACTTCGTGGCCTGGCTTAATT
>JALYIW010000207.1 GCA_030775625.1 Pseudomonadota bacterium
CCATTGCGGTGAATGCGCAGAAAAAGGAGGTGGCGGAGACCAAACTCAGCTTCGACGAAGTGGTGAAGCTCGCGTTTCCAATTCCCCTCGATGGCCAGAACATCATGTTTACCATCAAGTATCGGAAGGGGCCTGCGGTGAATCCGAAGGGATCACTGCTCGAAGGGCAATCGGTGCGGATCAAGAATGGAATGATTTTTGATGTCACTTCCACTGATCGATCGTAGCGCTGACTTAAAGAGGCTGCGCGACGAGGGATACGATGTCCAAGTCAAGAATGGATATGTCGTCGTGCGCGGTGTGCCATACCTAGACGCCGGCAGACAGGTTCAGCGCGGCGCTTTAATTTCGAGCCTGACTTTGGCGAACGATGTTACGACGAGGCCAGATACACATGTCTGTCTGTTTGCCGGTGGATACCCGCATCACGAAAACGGCAACCCGATTGAGCGCATTCGCCATACGACCAGCAACACACAGATTTTCGACGGATTAACGGCGGCACACTCCTTCTCTGCGAAGCCTAAGCCCGCTGGGTACTACGAAAATTACTACGATAAGATGTCGACCTATGCGGATATCTTGTCCGGGCCGGCGCAGAGTATCGACGCGACCGCAACAGCAAAAACGTTTCCGGTCGTATCGGTCGACAGCGGAGATAGCGTCTTCAAATATATCGACACCGCCTCGAGCCGAGCGGAAATCACAGCCATCAGCAAAAAACTCGAGCTGGGAAAGGTGGCGATTTTCGGACTTGGCGGCACGGGATCCTATGTCTTGGACCTAGTGGCCAAGACTCCCGTACGTGAAATACATCTGTTCGATGGTGACGTCTTCCTGCAGCACAACGCGTTTCGCTCGCCGGGCGCGGCATCGGGAGATGAGCTGGCGGAGAAACTGCCAAAAGTGCTCTACTTTCAGCGGATCTACAGCAGAATGCGAAGCGGAATCGTGGCGCACCACGAATTCGTGTCGCCCGAAACAGTGGCCGCGCTCGAACAAATGGATTTCGTATTTTTGTGCATTGAAGGCAAGGCAAAAAAGGGGATCGTGCAGCAGTTGGAACGCCAAGATCTGGCTTTCATCGATGTTGGGATGGGTATCTATGTATCGGGTGATTCGCTGGGCGGCGTGATCCGCACGACGACTAGTACGCGCGCGTTGCGAGAACATGTGTGGCAGCGGCAACGTATTCCGTTCTCGGATGGCGCGGAGGGCAATGAATACAACAGGAACATCCAGATAGCGGATCTGAATGCACTCAATGCGGCATTGGCAGTCATCAGGTGGAAGAAGCTATTGGGATTCTATGTGGACCAGGAGCATGAGCATTACAGCACTTACACTATCGGCGGCAACGATTTAGACAATGAAGACAAGCGCGAATAAAAAACCTTCGGTCGCGATCGATCATGAGTTCGTCGAATTCATACCCGAGACGCTGGCAGAGCGGACCCTATATGTCTCTATCTCGTTTGCCAGTGCGGCTCACCGTTGTTTCTGCGGCTGCGGAACGAAGGTGGTGACTCCCATTAGTCCTACCGGATGGGAATTGTTATTCGACGGCGACACTGTGTCGCTTCGACCGTCCATCGGCAACTGGGGATTTCCGTGTCGATCGCACTATTGGATCTCCCAAGATCGAGTTGTTTGGGCAGGCCCGATGACGCAAGAGGCGATTGAGGAAGGCCGTCGAAGGGACCGCAAACTGACCGAAACTTATTTTGGAGGTAATGCATTGGAGACGGAGGATCAACCCTCAGTGCGTGCGTCAAAGAAGGTAGTGAGAAAAAGCAAAATACGAGATTGGTTCTCGCGTCGATGACATCGACAGTTAAACATCGGCGGGTAAGCCAGTGCAGTTCACTTTTTCAATGAGGAACATTTCATGCCACATTTTAAAATTGCCCACCTGCGTGAACAAGGTCAGAACATGATCATTGTGCCGCTCGAATCTAGCTTTGAGCACAAATCTGACGAGGACCAACGGGCCACGATTGCGGAACTACAAGTGAGAGCACGCAATGCCGGATTGGCGGGCACGGTTGTTCCGGTATGGCAAAGCGGCGGGCGCATGTACTCTATGGCCCCTCGATCGTGGCAGTCATTTTTTCGGAATTTGTCGATGCGCAGCGTGTTGCTGAACATCAACAAAGAGTTGTATTGGTGACTGAAGTCCAAAAGAGCGATTAATGGCGTCATACTTCTCATGTGGCGGAGCAGATAGTGCCAACGCGAAGCGCTGATTCGACGCGCAAAATTGTCGCGTCGCGAGAGATTAAGGATGTCATCGTGAAAGCAAGACGATAAAAAGGCGGAACCTAAGCGGGCGGGGCCGATCTGTCGATGCAAAACGGATAACCTGAACAGAGCCAGAATACTTGCAAAAGCAAGGCTAAAAGTGGGTAACCCTCCGGAGTAGAGGAAACCCCTCTAGGGGTTAACGCCCGCTGCGGGACCTATCAGCAAATTTGTGCGGAAGTTCGTGAACATTGACGCCGTAGCGAGCTTAGAATGGCTCACATGTAACGCACTGGCTTCGAGGCGATGGATGACATATTCAGGGAGGATATGGACGGAGCTCACTGCGGATGGGCGCGCGATCCTATGGTGCGACCTCGGAGTGAAACGCCGTAGTTGGTGTTTGTTGAAGAGTGAGCTGGATAAATGCGCGCCGCGATAAACTCGGCGTTCCGAGCCTCCCAGCCTGCGGCACTCGGTGTGAGCGCTGGCCGACAACTGCGTCGACTGTACCGAATGCTCGCTCGCAGGCATCGGCGGTTGCGCGTCGCCGTGTTTGAAGAAGTATTCGCATCAGTGGCGCGCTCAATAGATGGCAGGAACCTCGCGCCTATACCCAGGAGACGTTCGTCGGTACTGGCGACGGGCTTAATTGCCTGGATTGCCGCGCGTCCGCGGGTGGAACACGACTATTGGCTCGCGACTACGTACGCCCGCACGCTTACCAGCCGGCAGCGCCGCAAACAGGCAACATTTTTCACCCCGACGCGACTTACGGATGAGATATTGATTCACCTCGAGCAGTCCGGATTGGACTGGACAACGGCTAAGATTTTGGATCCTGCGTGCGGCGGCGCCGCGTTTCTCGCACCAATCACTATGAAGATTGCAGCCACTCTTTGGAGGTCGGGCCGATCTCACGCGCAAATCTGCAGACACATTGAGCGTCATATCTATGGGGTCGAGCTCGATCCAGCACTGTGTCGAATAAGTAGGCTGGCGATTCGTCGGGCGATAATTGACGTTACCGGGAATTCCGGCCGAGGCGCGCGTGTGCCGATTCTGAAGGGGGACGCGCTTAGTCGGGAAGGATTGACGCCTAAGGACTTCGATCTAGTTGTTGCCAATCCACCGTTTAGAAAGATTTCTAAGGCCGAGCAGGTGAAGCGAGTCTTGTCGTGGCCGTTCCTACGAGGAGGGCAACAAAATTTGTACTCCGCATTCATGGGGCTGTGTATTTCGAAACTGCGAGACGGTGGGAAGGCCGCGTTGGTAACCCCCACCAGCTTTATGTCGGGACATTCGTTTGCCGCGCTGCGATCTCACATATATACGACATGCCGGGTGGATCATGTTCACCTCATAGAACCTCGTGTAGGGGTCTTCTTCGATGTACAACAAGAGACGACAGTAACGTACCTCTCAAAAACAAAACGTCGCCGTTCGCTTCAGGCGCCCAACGTTTCCACCGAACGTGGTTCCGGAGAGTGCTTTATCGGGCAAGGTCTCATCGCTGGTCGAGATTCTCCATGGTTCCTGCCCAGAGTGGCCGAAGATGCAGGTCTGATTGACGTATTTCGGACGCGACAATTCTCACTTTCTGATCTTGGCTATCGGCCACTTATAGGCTGTTACGTTTGGAACCGGGATGTAAGGCCGCACTACCGTACCTGGGCGAGCGCGCGCGAAGGGATCGCTCCATTCCCTGTCATATGGTCCAGCCATATCTCAAAAGATCTCTCGATACGCTATCCGGTCAGGTCAGCTCGCTGGCGTGGTGCCCTTATCCTAGAGATGGGGAGTCCGGACGCTCCTGGCATCGTGCGATCACCATGCGTGGTCCTCCAACGCATTGCCTCAAAGGAAGAGAAGCGGCGACTCAAGGCATGCGTCATTCCAGAATCGCTATTCAGGCGTTATGGGGGCGTGGTAGGAGAAAACCATGTCGTGTTCTTAGTGGCCAAGGACGGAAGGCCGAAGTGCAGTCCAGCTCGCCTTGCTGAAATCATGAGGACGGGAATCATGGATCGCTTGTTCCGCTGCTTAGCGGGGTCATCGAACGTTTCGGTACTAGAACTGAACGCGCTCCCGTTCCCTGACCTAGCAAAACTCGAACGGCAGCGAGCGAAGGGGTTGGATTTTGAGCAAAGTGTTCGGATTGCTCTTGGCCTGGAGCCCGAGCACAAAGCGCTGCACCCGGTCGCAAGTGCGTAAGCGTACGTATCAAGACTGGCTCAAAGAGAGTGAAGCGGCCAATGCGGAACGCCAAAAGCGATCTGCCCTGGTCGTCAAGAAGCGGCCGATCCCCGTCGGGCGTCCGGAAGCACCTCTGGCATCAGCTGTCGCTGCGCCCTTGGCAAGCGTGCAACAATCCAGAAATCAAAGAATCGACGTTGTCGCCGCGTCTATAGCCCCATTTGCTATCGTGCGAGAGGGCACGTCGGAGGTGTTGGAGCCGTCAGCTGCGCTCGGCGCCCTCACTGTAGCCATTGAAGAAACGATTCAATCTCGCGATTCTCGTGTCCTGGTGATGTGGCCAGGAGCATTGGGCTACCCTCCGCTGGCGCATGCAATCACCTGCCTATATAGATGGTCGCGCGGCGACAAGTGTGGGGTCAGGACACTGCTATACCCCTGCAAGGCCAACATCGCCTCTGTGTTGGACGGATGGAGCGTCTCCTCAGAAGGACTCTTGGCCTGGATTAGGGATCACGTAGCGACGGATCCTAAAATCATTCGCGAGTGCCGCGACAAGGATTCGCTTCTCTTCGGACTTGATCGAATGGAAGGGGCGCTAGCGCTATCGCCAGTTCTCGGAGAACTCATACCGAGTTTTGTTTGGATGGATCGGAGCAATGACTGGGGTGATTTTTCCAGCCGATATCTGGCGCAGCTCGCTCGCAAACTTCGGCGTGGGAATGTCAAGACGTATCAGCGCTCTTTGGCCGCTGCGCTGGGCACGCCACACTTGGCGCCCGATGCGTTATTTGGGCTGCACTATTCGCTCGATTCGCAACACATCGCAAAAGCAGTCAAAACACTTAAGGACGTTGGTGCCCCGGAGATAGTCATATTTGACGCTCGGTATTCCTTGCGAAGTATTCTTTCGGACTGGCGGAAGAAACTGAATATGTTGGTCAAGAATCTGTCGTCCATTCTTGGGCGAGATTGCCCGCCAATATTGTTACTGACGGACGACGCGCTTATCGGCTCTCGACTTCAACGCGATCTGTTGCAGGCGCAATCAGGCAAATTGCACGTACGTTGGGCGACGCCGTTGGAGGGCGTGCTCACACCAATGGTGGGAGACTTACTCAAGCCGAGCGCTGCCTCGGAATGGCGCTCACCGCCGCCGTTTTCGATCGCAATTAAGATCACCGACACGCGCTCACAAGAGCTATCGCGTGCTTTTTACGAACTAGCAGCAGCCGAGGGGGCTGAGGCGGGTAAGGATGTGTTGACGGCGGCCTCGCGTTTCCTGCGATCAATCAGCGCGCTGCCGGTTCCATTAGGTGTTTGGTACGACCGATTAAACAGCAAGGGCTTAAGCGACTATGTGTGCTCCCAGTGGACGTGGGCGTATCACGAAGCGAAGCTCGCTCGCTGGCTTGCGGAAGCGGGTCCATTGGTCCCGCAGGTTAAGGTTAAAGAATGGATTGCTCAGGCACGTTCACATTGTGCATCGCTGGCCGCCAACTCTCCCCTGTCGAGCGCGATTCTCGAGGCAGTGGGGAAAGCCGCGACAGGATCTAGTCGCATAGCAATTATCTTTAAGACTGCCGCGAGGCGAGATATTGCGGCGCAAACGATCGAAAGCCATCAAGGCTTTGCTTCGGGGAAAACCTATGCAGATTTTGCCGAGAAGGTGCGACTCATCACGGTGGCGGACCTTACGGCTATGCTCGACTCGAGTTGGGCGCAGCGTTACGTATTTGTAGACCTCGACCGCACAGCGCTTAGATACTTGCTTACCAATTCGTTCTTGCAGACAGGGATTGTGATTCTTTTGCCCGCGGCGAGCGGAAAGTGGATTTTACGATGGATCGACGATGCGTTCCTCCTAGAGGCGTTTAAGCCCCTCAAAGCTCGCATGTCAGAATTAGTTCGCAAAATAGAGGAGCACTTTGGCGGCAACGCTCGCGAGCTGCGCCGCCCCTCACAGCCGGTTCTAGAATTCGACGCGAGAGACTCTGCGCACGATGACAATTACACCGGCATTGATCCCCTGGATGCTTGGACGATGGAGCTGGAATCGGGACAACGAATGCTCAGAGCGGGAGACTATGGACTCTATGTCTATGACCCGGGCTCGGATGAGGCCAGCGGGTCGAGCTTTCGCCGCAAGACCGCTGCGTCGATCGAACCTGGGGATCTGGTGTTCGTGATGAACGAAGATTTGTTGCGGCAAGCGGAGACTGTGTGCCGACGAGAGGGAGTAGACGTGCTGACGGACCAGAATTTCGAGGGTGATCTTCGTTACTATCACAAGATCATCACCGACGCGTTCGACAAGCACGTGGCCGGCAAGTCAATCGTCGCGCGCGCGCGAGATCTTCGGAGTCGAATCCTTGAGAAGAATCCGGCGTTGACCGATACGTTCCCGGATAGCGTGGCTTATTGGATAAGACTCGCCGACTCACCTGATACGCCGTTTGAAGAACTCACCTCGCGCGCGCCTAGAGATAAACGTCACTTTATGGCATTTGCCGCGGAGCTCAAATTGCAGGAAGTGGTCGCGGAGAGCCTGTGGAACACCGTTATCATGGCGCTACGCAACACCCGTCGTGGCGACGGAAGGGCACTTTCCGATATGTATACCCGGCTTTTGGTAGACCCGGGGTCAGTGACGACGTACAACAAATTGTCGGAAAAAAGCGGACTCTTGCTTCGGGCGGCCGCTCGAGACGCACTGCTGCGCATCATCGCAGTTAAACCACCCAGCCGACACGCTGTATCGCAGTCTCGGGGTCGTGGCGGTGCGGCGAGAATATCAAAGTGAGTAACGGACCCACGAGGGTGGATCCGATGCGGATTCCGGCGTTGATTAAAGAGGCGGTCGCGGACGCGCTGGTTGGATTGACGTATTCACGAGTTGCGGGCACCGGCCGGGGTGGCCGCGAGCTGTTCAATGGGCGCCCGAGTGACCAATTGGTTTCCGGGTTCCTACTCGCGCCAAAAAAGACGCTGGACACCGAAGATGAGGTTACTTCTCCAATCCGCATAACAAGCCAGGGGCTGGATTTCCAGTTACGTCACGGTCGCGACACTTCCATCGAGGTGCGGCTTTCTTTTTGCGTGTACATCCGGGTCGTGCCAAACGAGGCCGATGCAGTTGCAAAGAAATGGGCGCCGCAAATGCGCCTCACGCGTGAAGCGCGCGACCGCTTGCACGCGGAAACACGCGCATTAGTGGAGACTCGTGGCGCCTCGGGGGAGGCTTCTGGAGCGATTTGGGCCACCGCTCGTCGCGAAGTGCATGAACGGCACGGGCTGCCGACTGCCTTGCGCACGATTGGCGCAACTCTCCCCGAGGATGCAGCGTCGCAGCCGGACGCGGACGTTGCCGATCTTGTGGAGGTAGCCCCGGGAGGAGTATTGCCGAACTCTGATGATCTCTTTGAGCGCTGTGAGATACCCGACAAATGGGTCCGCCTGGATGTTACATGCCCTCCCTTTAATATTGATGTCGCGTTGGAGCCAGCGGAGCTTGTTACGTTCGCCAGTGAGATGGGGCGAATTGCTACGCAATGCGCGCACGAGAGGATAACGGAATGGGCAGGAAGCGAGGAAGGTGGCCGCAGTTGGGGGTACCATCGCGGGCTTAAAGTGTTGCCGAGCGACTACAAGAATTGGTCAAGAGTCATTCAGGCTACACGATTGGCAGAGGGTAAATTAGCTCTTCCGAGTCCGGTGATTGCGTTCGACATTTCGACGGCGAGGGATTGGGTGGATCGAACCCGTCTCAACGTTCACATCGCAGTGGAGAACGCCAGCGAGGTGGAAACGTCGCACAATCGCCGGGACACGGACACGGCGATATTCGATGTCAAGATCACTGCCTCATTTGCTCGTAGTGACCATGCCAGCCTTAGGCTTGGTCGGATCGAGGGATCTTATCGCTACAACCGCTTTTTGACCTATCCGGCCATGGGCTTCAACTGTGCAGTTCAGGAAGCGCAAATCAGTTCCAGTGACAACGTCATTACGTTGGAGACGACATGGCTGCCACGCTATCGCCAACCCAGATTGGCGCCCGCCACGATTGCCGGACTCGCTTGTCGAATGCGGGATTTGGCAGCGCCCGAGGGACTTTCTACCCTTGCGGCTCTACCTGATGCGTTTGAGCATTGGCTCTTAGATGTAGCCACCCATACAGACATCTCGCGTGGCCTTGATTCTAGTGATCGCGAAGGCTTAAGCATCGAGCGTTCACGCTTGGCCGATGATCTGACCCGTTGGCGCGGCGAGCTTGAGAGCATTCGCAGTGGCGTCAGCGTCCTCGAAGATTCCAGAGCAGTCTGGCGCTCTCGAGGGAGACAGGCAAATGCCAAGGCTGTTCCTTTTGAGGCATGGCTCGCAATGAATGAGTCTATGGCCGACCTAATGAGAGAACGGTTTGGTCACGACAACGCTGAGTGGCGGGTTTTCCAATTGGCCTTCGTTCTCTCAACGCTATCGAGTGTTGTCACACGTATCAAAGAATTTGCCGATTTGTACAACGCCGAGCGGGACGATGCGGTCTCGTTGCTATATTTTGCTACCGGCGGCGGCAAGTCCGAGGCATTCTTCGGCCTCTTGGTGTTCACTCTGTTCCTCGACCGCTTGCGCAACAAATTGTTCGGTGTTTCGGCACTGATGAGATACCCCCTGCGCCTTCTTACGATTCAACAGGCGCAACGCCTGGCCAAGGCCTTGGCACACGCGGAGCGGGTACGCCTGCACAATTCGTACGGGGGCGAGCAATTCTCGATTGGATTCTGGGTTGGAGCCACCGGATCTCCCAACCGCCGGTCCGATCCGCGGTTGCGTAGCGTGCCGAGTCTCGAGGAGAGCGCGGCGCAGGCGCCTGGGGACGATGATTACCGGATTGCTGAGCGAGCTTTCCGCAAGCTTCCATCATGCCCGTTTTGCGGTAGCGACACCGTATTGCGAAAGATCGGCGCGCTGGACAATGCGTTGGGGCACGTATGCACAGCGTCTGTCTGCGACTCGTTTCTGGAGGGCCGGAAGGCTCTGCCATTTTGGATTTGCGACGAGGACATTTACGCATTCGCACCAAGTGTCGTACTAGGTACGGTCGATAAACTGGCATTGATAGGGCATAGCGCTCGCACAATTCGACGGATACTCGGTATGTTGGGTGTCGCCCCGTGGCAGCAAATCGCCACCGGTAGATTGATAGTGCCGGAGGCGAAAGACCTGCAAAGGTATCCGCCGGAAGGGGTGAGGGCAATTGCGCCGGCGTGCCCAGATGGCGTACCGCTATTTCACGATCCCTTCCCAGCTCTCCTAATTCAGGACGAAGCGCACCTCTTGGATGAGTCGCTTGGCACGTTCGCGTCACTGTTCGAATCCACATTCGATGCAATGCTCAGTGATCTGGCGGAATTCTTGGGTCCGACCGTCGCGAGGGACCGCCAAGGCAAAGTTAGACGCATGAAGGTGATTGCCGCTTCGGCCACGGTTTCGCGGCCGGAACGACAACTAGAGCATCTATTTCAGCGGGAAAGCCCAGCAATACAGATTCCGTACCCAGGGCCAGATTTGTACCGCTCGTTCTACGCTGGTCCACAGCCGAGAGTGCCTGGTGACCGAGAAACGACAAATTGGGCCGATGACCCGGAGCGATTTGGTGCGGTGGCGCGCATCTACGCGGCCATTTTGACGAACGGTCGGCCACACACTGCAACATCCGTTGCGATCCTCTCAGCGTTTCACGTCACCGTGACCCGATTATGGGACGCGTTGTACCAAAACAGCGCTAGCGCGCGCGACGAGATGGCCGCGGCTTTGGAAGTGACTCCCGAAGTGTCTCAGTATCGCTCCGCTTTGCGGTCAGCGTCAGACGACGAGCTTGCAACGTTGCTCGACCTGCACCGCGTAACACTCACTTATGTGACGAACAAAAAGGGTGGAGATCAAATCCTTGCGGCCGAAGCGGAAGAGTCGCGTAAGCAGCATG
Organism: Pseudomonadota bacterium; assembly: GCA_030775625.1. Lineage (GTDB taxonomy): Bacteria > Pseudomonadota > Gammaproteobacteria > Steroidobacterales > Steroidobacteraceae > Bog-1198. The sequence continues at coordinate 10,424 of JALYIW010000207.1, forward strand.
AGCGAGATGGGCTACCGCTTGATATTTGGGAGCCGAAACTTATTACTGGTGCGGTTGATCAAGGCACCATTCAAAAAGTGGTCGCGGACGTACGCCAAAGGCCAAATCCAGGTGAGCCATTTCCACCACTGGCATCCGTGGTTCGTTCAATCGTTGCGACGTCAGCAGTGTCTCACGGGATCGATGTGGATGAGTTTAACTCGATGTTCTTCGCAGGTATGCCGTCAGATATTGCGGAGTACATTCAAGCATCTTCGCGAGTCGGACGGACCCACGTAGGTTTCTGTCTTCTAATCCCGACGCCGCAACGGCGACGCGATCGCTACATTGTCGAAGTTTTCGATATGTTCCACCGCTTCCTGGAGCGTATGGTGCAGCCTGCGAGTATCGATCGATGGGCGCAGAAGGCGGTAGAGAGGGTTTTCCCCAGCGTGTTTCAGGCGTATTTCTGTGGTGTTCTGTCGAGCAGTGCCCAGCTCATTGCACTGAAGACGGGAGTTGCACCTACCGAATACACGGTTGTCGGCAGATTGAAGCAGCTTTTGCGGGATCGACCGGAATCGAAACAGCGCTTCTTGGGCTTTGCTCAGAGAGCCATTGGCCTGACTGAGCGCTATGACCCGGCCGCTCGCCCCTTCTATGAGAATCTGCTGGCCCGATTGTTTAATGATCTGGTCAGTGTATGGACCGAGGCGGATGCACAAAGTGCGCTGAGTGATTATTTTGGCAGCCTGGTCGACTTTCGCAGAAAGCCGATGACGTCACTGCGTGATGTGGAGGAGGCGGGACGAATACATGTTGCGGGCTATGATCTGAACAACCGCAAAATGAGTCAACCGGCGGCTGTGAAGGCAATGGCATTGATGCGTTCTGGGACTGTGACGGACGCGGACGATGGAGATGAAGATGACTGATAAGGCCCCGGAGATGCGCAGATCTTTTGGGCAGCTAAGCTCCGTTTACGCGCCGGGCGTCTTCTTTACATTTGAAGGAGGATTAGGGGCCTGTTTGTCTCGAACAGACCCTAATTCGGATTTCGACCGAGCGAATATTGGCGCAGAGACCGAAAGGCAAATTTATGCGCGGATGATTGAAGCGATTCGCTATTGGTTTCAACGAGCGTCGGAATGTAAGGGGCCGGATGGCATATCACCAATCCCGCCGCAGCTGTGCGTAGACGAGTCTCTGGTCCCAGATGATGTGCTAGTGCTCCCGGCTATCACGCAGTTTGAGTTTGTCCTGCCTCGGCAAATCTCCTACGTACCTACGCCGTTAGCCTTCGTCTGTCGCACGTGCAATCTCTATCGACGTTTCAGCAATCTCAAGGACTTCGAGCAGCGCAGTGATTTTGAGTTGAGCGGCAATCCGTGTCCCCATCCAAAGACAGAGGCTCGAGGCAGTTGTCGCTGGCGGCAATTAGACGTGATCTTTGTGCACTGGTCTGGGCATTGGGAGGTACCGCGCCCCTCGCGGTATGAATGGAACACGAAGTCGGAGGCAGTTTGGGACCCAATCGACAGCTGCAGAACTTGCGAGAGCAGAGATTTTGAACTGGATCATGAGTCTGCCCAAATCGGCAAATGGTTTTTTCGGTGCGCCAAGTGTGGAGCGACGGCAGGAATCGACAAGGTTTGGATACAGAACGATAAAGTCACGCTAAAAGCCGTACGAGGCGCCATAGCACGCTGGCCGGCGCAAGCTCGCATGGAGCCCGTGTCTTATCGAGCGAGTGCAGTGTTCTATTCGTTGGCCGAGCAATTCTTGATATTTGACCTGGATCGCCAAGGTATTCTTCGAGTCTTAGAGGCCGACCAGCGCGGAGAGTTGGAATCGACCATGGCGCGAATTTTTGGCTTTTCCGGCGAGCTCCCGACGCCGGCTGAAGCCGTGGAGCAATTAGCACGGGCTTCTAAGAACGACGAGATTCGAGCATACGAGAGTAGCGCGGAGCAGCTGCAGGGACTTCAAGAATTGTATCAGCAGGCCCCTGCAGGGAAGCTGCGTGACGGGCTGAAGTCGGCGATAGACAAACAAGAGCGTATTCAACAGGCCACGCTTCAAGCGTGGATCCGATCTGGCTATGTGCAAGGCGGCCATAAGCTGCCGTCACGGCTTGTAGGGGTGCTGGACTCGCGAGAGCGATTTACATCGCGTGAGGATCCGATCCGCTTGGTCATCGAACACGAAGCACTTAGGACGCAAAAGCTGGAGGCAGGAGAGGCAGCTTCGGGACGTCGTTCCTACGTGCGATTCGACAAACTCGACGCGGAATTGGCGCCAAAGACCGTTGTTCAAAAGACACATCAAGAGAGCTTCGCGCGAACTCAAATGACGCGGCTCGGGATAGACCAAATGGGCCTCATTAGAGAGTTTGATCTGTGTCGGTTCACTTACGGATACTCGCGGGTCAGCCCGTTGCCTGTTACGAAGAAGCACGAACGACGGGTGCCTGTTCGGTTGAATCTATTCGAGCCACTTCGGGGGCGGGTAACGCGACCGATTTATACAATTACGCAGGCGAATGAAGCATTTTATGTAAGGCTCGATGAACAAGCAGTTTACGCATGGTTGAAGGACATTAATCCGAGCGATCTCCCGGTGTGGGACGCTGGGTCGGGCGTATCGCTCGGCGCGAGCATACTAGAGACGGCAGTACCCTTTGGGCGGTTCTTCGATCGAATTCCCCAAGATAAAAATCCTCGGACCTATGTTTACGCCTATACCCTCATACACACGTATTCTCATCTGTTTATGAAGACGATTGCTGAAAACTCTGGACTCGATCTAGGATCATTGGGCGAATATTTATTCCCGGCGAATCTGTCGTTCGTCGTTTATAGAAGTGGGACGACAATGGACTTGGGCAACCTCTCATCGTTATGGCGCAACGAAAATGAGGCGTTCCTTTGCGGGTTGCTAGAGCCACGTTCGTTAAGCTGTGGGGCGGGCAGCGTTTGCACTCAGAGCGGCGGCGCATGTCCGGATTGCCTGCTGGTCCCGGAAACCGCTTGTATTGCTCAGAACGAATTGCTATCGCGATCAGTGCTGCGAGGTGGGGGGTCCACTAAGGAGGATCCGAGGGAGGCATCCATAAGGGGATACTTAGAGCTTCTAAATGGGTGATCAGACGCCATTTACCGAGTTTCTCGCACTGGCGCAGGAGCTGACGACGGCGCGGCTTCTCTGCGATGCATACGTTCAAGGAGTTTGGAACGCAGAGTTGGACCAGTCCGGTCTTCTCGCCGTTTGTCACTTGCCGATCTCTCAAGCGCCCGCCCTTCTGCAAACATTAAGACTAGGAATCGCTGCAGGAATTTTTGTTGCGGAATCAGAACGCACGTGGCGTGTAGTTCTGCCACGGAGCGACATGGTTGCACTGTCCACGCTCCTAGCCGGCGCAACTTTGTACCGAGATAATGTTCATCGTGACGATAATATTGTGCGGGTTGTGATGACCCACCCAATGCCTTCCACGAGGTTGTGGCAACAGTTGGCAAGCATGGGGGGGCGGGGCGCATCGATTGTCGATACGGACTCATGTTTCCACTCCATCGCGCTCAACGCTCGGCGACGCTTTGTCGTGGCTTCTCCCTTCATTGATGCACACGGAGCTCAGTTTCTGGCGAATCTCTTTTCGCGGACTGCTTCCGACGTAGAGCGGATTCTGATTACAAGAGTGACTGATGAGATCCTGGGGAACTTTCGTTTGGATGAGCCGACGGCGCCGCAACTGTTGGACTATCGAAATGACACTGACAGCAGCGAGTATGAGACATTTCATGCCAAGGTGCTGCTCGCCGACCAACAATCCTGCTACATCGGGTCGGCGAATTTGAATTGGGCGTCACTTCGGAAAACCGTCGAATTAGGTGTTTGGGTCGAGGGTTCCGCTGCTCAAGAAGTGGCATCGATTGTTGATGGCATGGTGCTTGCGTCGCGAAGGATAAACTGGACGTAGCTGTAATGTCGGGCGCCGGGCCTTCGCGGTGTGTCTAGCATAGAGGAACAGTCGGTATCGCGTGAGGCAACTCGAATGACTCCCATAGTAAAAGGTATTGCCAACCCGGTTATCCGGTTGATGGATGGTCGAGTGCGACAAGGCGTGTTCCGTCGTGTCGATGCAATGGAGCGAGAACTGGCATTTCTTATGGAACGGAGAGACGAAAACGTCGCGTTAATTAGACGACGCGGATGGACTGATGATCGGCTGCAGTTGCTTTTCTTGTTGAACAGCATGTACCAGCAGCTAATTGGTCCACTGCAGGCAGCGGCAAGGGGCGGTCCTGAAGGTCTAGGCAGCACCGTGGCAGTCTGTCATGGGAAGACTGTGTTTGATCGGGCAGGGGCCGCGCGAACGCAGCTGCTCGTGCGTGACTTCTTGGCGATGATTGACACTCTAAAATTGCAACGGATCTGGTTACAGTCAAACACCTGCGGAGACGTAGTGTTTTCAATCGCCGAGTATGAGCGAGACCAGACAAGAAGCTGAATCGTGGGTACCACTTCAACTGCGAGCGCGCCGGTTTGGGTTGCAACGGCAAAGAAGCTGATGGTCAATTTTGCCGCAAAACACAAATTAGCTCTGAGTGCGACGGAAAGGCAGCTGTCAGCCGCTTTTGGGATTGGTTGCCTGCACGCTTTGCTTCGGCACTATAAGCGGCAAAAATATGAATTCAAGCTCGAAAATCTCCGGGCCAACGAATACCGATACTTGACGACGCCATCGGGGAACCCAAGTAACTTCTCATTCGTTACTCTTACTGGGCGCGACGGGAAATTTGAGGTGCGGCAGCAGGTTCGTGTCGAATCTCATGTCGCATCGGATATCCGGTTCACTCCAGACATCATAGTCTTGCTCAAGGATTCACAGATTGATGCAGCCGCTCGCGCTGATTTTGCATCCGGAAAGCGCAAATTGTTCTCCGTGAAGAGCAACTGTGTTGTAGCAGCGCACGAATGCAAGTCCATGAATCCGTTTCCGGAGCTGCTGGTTGGCTTCATTGGGATGCTAGTTACCGCGCATAGCTGGTACCCGAACGGTACGGATGTGGCCCCGTCGCGGAGAGGACACCTAGCGCCTACGCTCTTTGTGGGTGGCTCGGCGCGGGCACTACATCTGAAGATGATTGCGGCGATGGAAGAGTCGTACCGTCTGAATATTGTCGTGGGGATGCATTCAGGAACTTGGAACCTGAAAGCGGCAAAGAACAGATTGGTGTGGCAGCGCCTAAACGCCCAGCATGCAGGTTCACCGTCTCGGCAGGCGGCATCGTAGCTCGCGTTTACAATTAGTTGGAGGTCATATAAAATGCATGACCTTGTATTTTCTCACTGGACTCTCACATGCCGATCTCCCCATCACAGTGTCGTGCGGCACGGGCGCTCCTGGATTGGTCGCAGGACCAGCTGGCCGAAAACGCCCAGGTCGCGAGGGCAACGGTTGCTGACTTTGAACGCAACGCCCGTGTGCCGATGCGCAATAACATGGTATCGATCGTGAGTTCACTCGAGGCTGCAGGGGTCGCGTTCATTTCTGAGAACGACGAGGGGGCCGGCGTGCGCTTCCGCAAAGTCGAGCTGGAGTACAGTAACACCGTGAAGATCAGGGACCACAATACCCTTCTCTCCGTGCGCTACCGAGGAGAGCCCTACACAGTCGTGATTCCGCGCGAAGTGTCGGACGACATTGATCACACCAATCACCGCACACCAGACCAACGTGTGAAAGCAGTCCAAAATCGCTTGCCGATTTTCCTTCGTGCCGCTGAGGAAGCCATTATCAATGGTCAATACGCGAAGACGCAGGAAGTTATTCTCCATCACGAGCTGTTTCCCGCCGGCACGTTCTAGTGATCCATGGCGAAGGGGCCAAGTTCACATTACACCGCAAAGACGACGCGGGCATGACACCGGCGCTGATGCGATTAACCAGCGTTCGGCGTTGATCGCGCTGCGCCGATCCAATGTGAGATACACGCGTGATGTGACATACTGAAACGGGATATGCAAAAATACGACAGCTGAGGCGGCACAAGGATCGTGAGATTGGCACGGCAGAATGCTCAATGTTTGAGTCCCTAACGGCTCTCCAGTCCGCTCTTTGGATTAAGGAGCCTACTGATTTTGTGTCGCACTATCTTTTCGAGCGGATTCCCTTTGCGTTTTCCGACGATCTGGACAACTGGATCATGTGGAAATCACATCTCGCGACGAAACTAGACGTTGATCCGCGAAACATTGTGCTTACTGGCAGCGGGGCGATTGGATTCAGCCTCAATCCGACCAAATCGTTCAAGGCTTTTGACGAAACATCCGACATAGACTGCGGCGTAATTAGCCCACATCATTTTGATTTAGCTTGGAGGTACTTGAGACAGCTGGAGCCGAGCTGGCTTTCGCTACCGCCAGAGAGCAAGCGAGCCATACGTACACACAGGACTCGATATGTCTTCTCCGGCACTATCGCCACGGACAGCATACTGGCACTCCTGCCTTTTGGATTGTCTTGGCAGAACGCCCTGGACACCATGAGTAAAACCAACCCCACCGTAGGTCGCGACGTAAAATTGCGCATCTATAAAGATTACGACGCGCTTCGTCACTATCAGGCAAGGGGTATCCAAAGACTTCGAATCAACCTAAGTACAGCGGACTCAAATGGGTCGGACATTGGAACTGAGAACTGAAAATGGCACAGACCGACAATTTCCTACACACAACACATCGCACAGTTTCCTGGTTCAACAAGGCGTTCTCCGAGGATGTATTGCAGCTGTCGGCGCCTTTCCAGCGTAACCCGGTATGGACAGACCTGCAAAAGGCCTATTTGGTCGACACGATATTGCTCGGTCTGCCGATACCAGAGTTATACATGCAAGATCTTGTCGATGAAACGGGGGAGGAACACCATATCGTAGTTGATGGGCAACAGCGCATTCGTGCCGTACTGGATTTTATCCGTGGGTCATATTCGCTCGAAGGGAATGACATTTCTGCGAGCTGGAAGGGACTGGCGTTTGATAGCCTCGGAGTTGAAGAGAAGAAATCTTTCTTCAGTTATAAGTTTGTAGTTCGAATCCTACCTGCCTTGGATGAGGAAGGTCTTCGCAGAATCTTCGCGCGCCTCAATCGCAATGTCGTAGCATTGAATGAGCAAGAATTGAGAAACGCAACGTATTGGGGGCCGTTCATTAAAGCAATCCAGTGGATGGCGGACAATGATCAATTTTGGGCGGACTGTGGAGTATTTTCAGCAAACGATCATCGTCGAATGGTTGATCATGAATACATAAGTGAGTTGGCAATCGCCTATTTGCATGGTCCACAAAACAAGAAGGATAAACTCGATCACTACTATCAACTTTACGAGCAACAGTTCGAGGATCGCGATCGTATGGTTGCAAACTTTGGAAAGGTTACCGCCGAAATCAGCAGGGTTTTACCGAACCTCGTCCAGACTCGGTGGAGAAAAAAGTCAGACTTCTATTCCTTGTTTTTGGCATTAGCGTCGAAGGCCGCCGACCTTCCGTGGCCGATGGATTATCGCGAAACTGTATCGCAACGAATCCTCGAGTTTGGCGCTCGAGTCGATCGCCTTCTTCGAATCGAAGAGGAGTCGTGGGAGGAGGACGATGAACAGGTTAAGACCTACGCCCGTAGTGTGGCTCGAGCCGCGAGTGATCGCGCAAACCGTGTCGCGCGCGACGAAGCGCTTGGGAGCAAAGTCTTTTTTGATGCCTAACCTAACCCCCTGGCAATGAAACGACATGTACGGTAGGCAAAGTCGCGAACAATTGTGGCTATGGGTTGGCGGCGTTCATGACCGAGAATGATGAGGCTGCGTCGGAAAAGCCAGTTGGCGGCCCATCAACATGGATGTCGGTCGGAACCTAGCGCGCTGACTCTGACGCCGACTGGCGCCCTACTCAACGCATGATAAGGCTTACGCTTATCAAAACATGCGTGCCTTCGCCGAAGCCCTCGGCGTCGAAAGGATTCAACCGATCAGTCGTTCAAATCTAGCTCGGGGAGTACTCTTGTGCCTTCCTTCTTAACGGCATCTAACAACGAGGGGCTGAGTCCAAGCGCTTTGATAATGGTGGGAGCTACTTGCGTGGTACCAACCTGGGTGCTGACCGTCTTCTTGTACAAGCCCGGGTGCGAGACGAGGAGTGCGACATTGCCGTCATTGGGAGCAAAACCGCCATGCTCCATGTCCTTCGCTTTGCTCTTGGTGTAGATGACGCCGGCGTTTGGCTGCACCATGATGTCAGGGGCGCGTCCTTTCGACGGATCACCGAACTTGTTCGGCATGAGGCTCAAGTCGAACACGGCGCCACCGTTATCGGTGCAGATGCCCGAGCCACTCAAGATTAATTTAGTGACCGGGTCGACAGTGGGGCAGGTACTGTTGGCATTGAGCAAGGCAACCGCCTCGGACCGCTTGCTTTGGTCCTTGAGCCAGACGAAGGCTACGTCGTCGGTTGTCACCGAGCTGCCCAGGTTGTTGCCCGTGATCGGATCCGAGGTGGCGGCAACGAAAGTACCCAGAACGCCTGATACCGTGTTACCAATCTTCTTCAGCTTGGAGTAATCAGCCGGCGACTGACCGTGCTTGGCCGACAAGATGAAGAGTGTCGAGTGAGCCAGGTGCTTCGCTTCCAGGGCTTGAGCCATCTGTCCAATTGCATTGTCGATGTAGGTGATCGCCGCCGCGACATGTTTGTTCGGCGTGAAGTCCGCATCCGCGTATCAGCCGCCCTCAATGTTCAGAGCTTTCTGAGCGACACTCAGCGTCTGGAAGTTGGTGCCGAAGATGGTGGGTACCGGAGCCAGGTTCGTACCGGTGGAGTCCCTGCCATTGATCTCGTTGACAACGTTTTTCAGATGAACATTGTCAAAAGTCTCGGTATGCAGATAGGCCGGATCGCTGGCGGTATTGCCACTGAAGGATTGGGTATAGTCGCTGCCTGCGGGGGATGCCGGGTCGATGGAATTGATCTCGGTACGAGCGATGTCATCCACACCCAAACCCGACGGTCCGTTGATCCATTCCGTTCCCCAGGCATGCTTGTCGGACCAGGCCGTGTGTGATCCTTTGAGATTCTGCTTGACGACTTCAAAAATCGTGTTGGTCTGGATAAAGTTGTGCGGGTAAACAGGAACGCAATCCGTACCAACCTTGCGGCGCGGAATCTGTTGCGGGTTGAAGCTGCCACCGCCATCCAGGTGCGAGAGCGGGCCGCCGTTGAGGTTGTCGATGCCAAGGAGTTCCTGCAAGTAGACTTCAACTCCCGGATGCGTGCTGCATGTCGGATCAGTCCCCGGGTAGAGGGTGCGATCGTACACGTCGTCGTAAAACAAACCCGTGGAAAGAGGTGAACCACCGGTCACCAGAGCGGCAAGGCCCGGGACCGAGTCGGACAAGCCAGGCGTAAATACCTTGGTGTAGATCACGCCGTGCTCGGCGAGCTCGGCGATGTTCGGACAGGTGCCGCGCACCACGCAGCGCTCAAGGTCTTGTTGGTGCATGCCGTCGACGCTCACCATCAACACGTGCCGGATCTTGTCATCCTGATCTTCTGAGTGGGCTGATCCTGTGCAGAGTAGGGAAACCGCAAGCGCCAAGGGCTTTATTAGCTGTTTGTTCTTCATCTGCACAACTCCTCGAAATATTTCATGTGGAGGCGACCGAAACCGCGAACCGTGAGGCAATCAGCCTCAAGTTCGGCAAGAAGTATTAGGTACTGCTATTGCTGGCGTATTACAGTTGCTACGAATCAGCTTTCGAATACCGCTTGCCGAAAAGCAAGTCCACAGCCACTCGCTGACGAGTTAGACGCGTGCTGGTGGATTGAAACGACGTTTACGTGGGGCAGCCGGAGAACTGTGGCGCTGCCGTTTCGACGGCGATCGCAATACCATCGTCGTCAACAGCGGTCGTCGCGACTTTGTGTTTGCGACGCGCAATCGCGCGCTGCACTTGCGCTACTTGGTGCTCACCGTACGTCAAAAAGCTGGCGCTGAAGAATTTTGCGGGAGCATCGGCGGATCAGTTGCTCGAGCGATGATCGAGTTGTCGTTGTATGCGGAAGAGAAGCTTAAATCGGGGTAGGATCCCATGCTATAGTTTCGTGCGGCCGCAGCGGCTATGCGATACCATGCTCGGATTTTCAATCTCAAGGAAATGTATGAAACTGACCACTTTGATGCTTGTCACTGTCGGCTGTGCGATGAGCACCATCGCTTCGTCTCAACCTCCGGCCGGCATGCCCCCACCTCCGGGCGGCATGCCCGATATTAAAGCGATCATTGATTCGCTCAGCAAGCCTTGCGCCACCGACCTTAAAACCACCTGCGCCGGCAAGGAAGGCATGGAAGAGATGATGTGCCTCGTGATGAATCAAGAAAAGCTCACACCAAGTTGCAAGGATGCGATGGGCAAACTCCCGCGGCCCCCCGGCGGCTGACCGGCCTCTTGGGAAAGGGGGCGGAGATGGTCAAGCCCGGCTGGGTTGGCTAAAGCGCGACATGGGTGAGATTTAATTTACGTTCCCTTTCTATTCCCCGCAGTAGCATCCAATGACTGCGCGGCCTTCCCTTGCGAGCGGCTCAACGCCGCCAAGCGCGATCCTCAACAACGCCGATCGAGATACTGTCGCGCCAATTGCCGCAGACGGGCGCCGTCAAAGCTCGGATCGTGACCTCCATGAACTACCCGCGCCGGCAGAGTCTCGAGGCGCCCCATGGTCTTGATATAGTCTGGAATGTCGCTCCCGGGAATGTCATCCAGCAGCGGCCCATCATAAACCGCGTCGCCGGAAAATAGGGTTTCGCTCGCCGCTTCCCACAAGCCGATACTGCCTGGCGAATGGCCAGGCAAGTGCATCACCTCGAACCTTCGGTCGCCCAGGTCGATCACATCGCCTTCTTGCACGAGCCGAGTGGCGGGGGCCGCCGGGCACGAAAATATCGACAAATTGAAATCGGCGCGCGGTAGTGCGGTGATAAAGCACGGATCAACCGAGTAGCCGGCGCGTTCGAGCGAGGCAATGATTTCCACCGGGTGTTCCTCGCGCAGCATGCTGAAATTCTCAGACGCGTGAGCCACGTGATGCGCCTCGGCGTGGTGCACGAGACGCTCGCCAAATTCATGAAGCGATCCGACGTGATCAAGATGGGTATGCGTCGCAACCGCCCAGAGTGCCTTGGCGAACAGATGCTGGGCGGCTTCATGTAGGCTGGCGATTCCCATACCGGTATCGATCAGCAGATCGCGGTCACGCCCCCGCACATGCCAGATATTGCATTGCATGACCCGAATGACATGCGGCTCCCAGATTCGAGTGATGCCATCGGACAGCGTCTCGTACTTAAACCAACGGGCGGCGATCTGCAAGTTATGCGGCACGGTTCTCGACCGCAATCCTTCGACACAGTGCCCGTCCTGGAGCGCCACGCTTGAGACAGCACACGGGAAAATACTGGCGCCCGATCCCTTCAGCGACGAGCTTGCAGTTGGTCTCGCGGCGTGGGCAGCCAGATTTGAACGCGTGTCACTTTGTTCGAATCCCGATCGCGCCCATACTGTGCTATCGCGACGTAGAAATACTCACGCTGGGATCGCCCCAACTCCGGCAGGAGTTTGACGTAGAAGCGGGTCGATAGCCCTTGAGAGGGGAAGGTCTGAAGAGCCTTCGCTTGATGCACATAGTCGACATTCCCTCTTGCGGTGGCAGGCTCGGTCCACCACGCAAAGGAAGCGTTTTTCTGCGTTTGATTGCGGCGCACCCGGATCTCAACGAAATGATGCTCGGAGTTGACCTGATAACCGTCGACAGAAATCGCTAACGGCGGGGGGAGATGCGCCGCCGGTTTGTCTTGAGTCAGGCCGTCCACGGCAGCCGCTGTGGCCGAATTTCGCGCGTTCGTGACGAGGGCCTCAGCCGGCTGGGTTGATTCTGCGGCATGCGGGGCCTCGGGAGCGTGGGCCGTTACCGAGATGGGCGCTCCCGGAGCCGCCGCGCCATCACTTGCTTTTCGCGCTGCAGGCTCTCGAAGCTGCGTGATGCATGCCCCGCCAATCAACAGCACCGCGGCCAACGCCGCGGCAGCGCGAGACCGCAACGGCGTCGTCGCGGCGCTGGCGCTCTTGAGTTCCCGCAGAGGCGTTGTCGCGAGTTTCACGGCGGTGGTCTGCGTCAGCCTCTGAAGCCAAGTGTGAATGTCCATTGATCGGGCGGCGCGGTGCCACGAAAGGCCCGCCTGCAAAGTCCGCCACTGTCGGCGAGTGAGACCGACGGGCCGGGCCGCAGTAACGCCGAAATCGCGGGCCAGGGTTGCCGGCCTACGAGCGAACGGGTGCGCGCCGCTCAACAACTCGTAACAAATGCAGGCCAGCGCATACAAATCGTCACGCGGGTCGGCGGGGCGGTTTTTTTATTTATATAAACTCGCATAGGCCGGAGTACCGGAAGTCTGTCCCCGGTCGGGGTGCCCAACATCCGACTGAGTGCGGTGAATTTTTCGGGCAGCACCGAAATCAAGGATGCGAAGCTCACCTTCGCGTGTTATGAAGATGTTCCGGGGTTTGAGGTCGCCGTGGACGATGCCGCGCTCGTGTGCGTGATCCAATCCCGCGCCCAGCTGCCTGATGATTTGCCACGCCTGCAATGGTTGCAGCACTTTGGGGCGCATGCGCTCTAGCAGGTCGCCCAACAATTCCCCGTCGAGGAGTTCCATGGTAAAAAAAACGATATCCGCGTCCCGATCCAGCTCGAATACGTTGACGATGTTGCGATGGGACAGCAATTGGCCGCAATAAACCTCGCGCCGAAGGTCCTCGATAGCCCGATCAGAGCACTCGCCGCCGCAGTGCAATATCTTCAGCGCCACATACTGTTGTTCCTGTGGAAGCGAAGATCGATAGCGGTCAAGCGCTCTGAACACGCTTCCTTTGCCGCCGGTTCCAAGTTTTTCCTGGATGACGTAACGTTCCCTCAAAACGTGGCCCGCCGAAATAGGGATATCCGGACCCAGGGACCGGGGCAGGTCTGTATTGGGTTTGAGATCCACCGTCGCTCCATTGGCGTCGGACGGTAGATTGCTCTGCTCTCGAACCGCTTGATCTAGTTGGCGCATCATCCAGTTTGTCTGTGTCCCGCGCGGCTCTGTACCGCAACCCGACAGTGCCCTAATTTCGGCCGTATGTATGTAAGAAATAGCCGCGAGCGAACCCAGTGACGCAAAAAAACAACAAGCGACATAAAGTCGCCGGCTACACCGCCTTCCACCCCAGCCGCTTGCCGATGTAAGTGACTTCGGTGGCCTGATCCCGCAACAATTGCGCGAATTCATTGGGGGGCAACGGTTTGTTGAAATAAAAGCCCTGTAATTCGTCGCAGGCATGCGTACGCAAGAAGTCGGCCTGTTCGCGAGTTTCTACACCCTGCGCAACAACCGTCAGGCTCAAGGATTTGCCCATGGCAATAATGGCGTCTGCCAAGCCCCCTTCGGTAGAGCCTGCGATATCACGAATAAACGAACGGTCGATCTTGATCGTGTCGAGCGGGAAGCGCTGCAATGTCGCTAGTGACGAATAGCCGGTTCCAAAATCGTCCACCGCGATCCGCACTCCGAGGGTCTTGAGCCCCGTCAAGATCCGCAGAGTATCCTCGACATCGTGAATCAGCAGGCTTTCGTTGACCTCCAATTCCAAAAGGCGCGGATTCATACCGGTGTTGTTCAGAATCGCGGTCACATCTTGCAGCAGTTGTTCGTCAAAGAATTGGCGTGCCGTCAAGTTGACGGCGATACTCAATGGCGGCAACCCCTGCTGTTGCCAGGCGACGCTCTGTAAACACACGGTTTTAAGCACCCACTTGCCGATCGGGATGATGAGCCCCGTCTCCTCGGCGAGCGGAATGAATTGCAATGGCGCCACGGTGCCGAGGTCCGGGTGTTCCCAGCGCAGAAGAGCTTCCATGCCGGTGATTTTGCCGGTGCCGATGTCCCGCTTCGCCTGATAGTGAAGGCGGAACTCATTGCGCTCGAGCGCGTGCCGCAGACTCGACTCCAAGGTGAGCCGCTCGAGCGTGTTCGCATTGAGCTTATCGGAATAAAACTGGAAGTTGTTCTTGCCCTCAGCCTTCGCCTGATACATCGCGATATCGGCATTTTTGGTGAGCGTCTGCTCGTCCAGGCCATCTTGCGGGTAAGTGCTGATGCCAATACTCGCCGTGACGCGAAACTCCTGACCCACGAGCGTAAAGACCTTGGCAACCTGCAGCAGAATTTTCTGGGCGACCGCGGCGGCGTATTTACCATCCCCGAGTTCAGGCAAGAGCACGACGAATTCATCACCCCCCAACCGGGCGACGCTGTCGCTCTCGCGCACGCATTCTTTGAGCCGCCGTGCGATTTCCTGCAGCAGTTGATCTCCGGCCTCATGCCCCAGCGTATCGTTGATTTGCTTGAAGCGGTCCAGATCGAGAAACGCAACGGCTAACTGGCGACCATAGCGTTGCGCTTCGTTGATACTCTGGCTCAGCAGTTTGCTGAAAAGGCTGCGGTTGGGCAGGCCCGTGAGTGCATCGTGATAGGCGAGGTATTCCACGCGTTGCGCGTGCGCGAGTTTGGTTTCACCTTCGCGCAGGCGGCCTTGCCCAATTTGCCAACTCATGCGGCCCAAAACGCCCGTGAGCAGCACGATGCCGACACTGCCCAGAGCCGCCCACCACAAGTAGATCCTCATTCGGGCATGTGCGGTGGCCAGTTGTTCATCCACCGAGAGTCCAACGAGTACTGCCAGCGGAAAACCATAGAGGGTGCGCGCGCTGGTCCAGCGCCGCACACCGTCCCACGGGCTGGTCGTGATCGTAGCGTCCGTCGCGTCAGCGTCGGCGGCGGGCACGGCGGTCGCGTAATCGACCTTATCGCCCGAAAACACGCCATCGCCCGTGCGCCGGACCCGAAAAACGCCGTCGGTTCCCAGCAGGCCCAGCACGCCGTGCTGACCCAATTTCGAAGGGTTATAGCCGCTGACGAAAAAATCCGCTTCGACCGCGACCATCACCACGCCGTCAAATGCACCATCCGGTGCCTCGAGCCGGCGACTGAACAGTAGCTGCGCATCCCCGGTGGAACCCCGCGGCAGGTGTCCGATGTAGAAGGTGTCACTGTCGTGTTGCTGACGAAAACTCTCCTGATCGGCCACCGTCGGCTGCGCAATTGGGCGTGTGCTCTCCACGATGGTGCCCTCACGGTCAGCCATACTGACGGTGAACAGCAGATCCGGCGGCAACAGCCCCCTATCCTTGAGGTCTGAAAGCGTGTGGCGATGGGAGCGACGTTCGGGCCAATACTTAACGAGATTTAAAGCCTGATCGATCTCGCGTAAAGCGCGCACCGCCTGGGCCTCGTACGTGTCCAATAGCTCGCGGCTCGAAACGGCCGCGCTATGCTCGGCAGCGGACTGGTTGACTCGAATGACGCCGAATGTCGTGCCCCAGATGACCGACAGCAACACCACGGCAATGAGCGGGAACAACACCTGCGGCTGAGTGGCTCGATCAAAACCGCGACGAAAAGTGTCCTTGAAGGCCATTAGTGGTTTTCCTTACCCAAAAGCCAGCCCATCCATGATTCTCGTACGCCTGTCTCGCACTCGCGCCGCAACCTTAGCAACTGTGGGACTCGCGTACTGTGCGCCATCCAACAATCAGGTCAGTGTTCAAGCGGTGCTCCTTAGCTCGACACCGCTCGAGCACTCGGCAGATCGAGAACGCCCCGCAGCAGCTTTTCGATCGCATTCTGTCTGAGCGACAACATGCCGCTTTCCTGTGCGGTAGCGAGCAATTCCGGAACGGTCCCATGCGAACGAACCAAGTGCTTGACCTCCGCAGACCCAGGGAGCAATTCGTAGACGACTACTCGTCCCTTATAACCGTCCTTGCAGGAATCGCAGCCCACAGCCTTGCGAAAAATCACGTGTCCCTCTTTCCCAAAATCAGTCTGCCACCGGCTCAGTACCGTTGCGGGGTCCAACTTCGTCCCGCTGCAATATTCTCCGACCAGCTCGGAGAGTTCAATCTCGGAGGCGACATGGGCCTGCTTGCAGTTGGGGCACAACTTGCGAGCTAGGCGTTGCGACAGGATGCCGATGAGCGCGTCGGCAAAATTGAAGGGATCCATGCCCATATCCAGCAGGCGCACGATACTCTCGGCCGCGCTATTCGTATGCAGTGTCGAGAACACGAGATGTCCGGTCAGTGAGGCCTCGATACCGATTTTTGTCGTTTCGGCGTCGCGCATTTCACCCACCATGATGACATCGGGATCCGCGCGCAAAAAAGCGCGCATCGCCGCAGCGAACGTCCAGTTGATCTTCGGATGCACCTGAACCTGGCGTAAGCCCGGCTGAGTGATTTCGATGGGGTCCTCCGCAGTCCAGATCTTGATGTCGGGGCGATTGATGTCGCGAAGCACCGAGTGCAGCGTCGTCGTTTTCCCCGATCCGGTCGGACCACAGACGAGAATCAGGCCATAGCTGCGGGAGATCATGGCCTTCAGCGTTTGAAGATCCCGATCAGAGAACCCCACTTGATCGAGCGGCAGCGGCTCGGCCCCCCCGAGGATGCGCAACACGACATCTTCGAGCGAGTTCGCGGTCGGAATGATCGCCACACGCAGTTCGATTGCCAAAGGGCCATGCTTGCCGAAGTCGATCTTCCCATCCTGTGGATGGCGATGTTCGGAGATATTGAGCTCCGCCATGATCTTGATTCGTGAAACCAGGGCATTGCTATACGCCTGGGGCAGCTCGAGATAATCCTCCAGATCCCCATCCTTGCGAAAGCGGATGCGGGTGTCGCTCTTGCCCCCGTTGCTCTCGATATGAATATCGGAGGCGCCTTGCGCGTGGGCTTCGATAATGATCTTGTTCACGAGCTTGACCAGCGTGTTGTCGGACACCCGGGCGTCGACGACCGTGTCTTTGGCGGGTTGAATGGACTGTCGCGACTCCCGGGCGAGCTGGCTGGTCAAATCCGCGACCTGGGCTTGCGCCGCGCCGGAGCTGCGCGGATCCCGAGCGGCGTCGGAAGCGCCTGCCGTTCCTGTCCCTGGCTTGCCCTCGGCGCGCGCTTCCAGATTCGAATATTCTTTGGCGATGCGTACCTTGAGTTCCTGGGGATTGGCGATCACGGGGTCAATCGTCAGGCCCGTTTTGACCCGCAGCTCCTGCATGAAATCACTCGCGAGCGGATCCTCCACCGCAACCACCAGCGAATCCCCGATCAGCAGCAGCGGTAGCACCTGATAGCGAATCGCGAATGCCGTGTCGACCTTCTCGAGCGTACCGGGGCCGATAGTAAACTCACGCACGTTGACGTACGGGATACCCAATTTGTCGGATAAAGCAAATTGAATCAGCCGCATCGAGACGGCGCCCATGTCAATCAGGATTTCGCCGATTCGACGCCCGCGGTGGGTTGCTTGAATCGCCAAGGCCTCCTTGAGCTGTTCAGCGGTGATGACTTGGGTCTCGACCAGAAGATCGCCGAGCCGCACATTGGGGCGTTTTCCTTGGGCGCTGAGGGCACGCCTCAGCTCCTCTACCGAGATGATGGCCCGATCGGTCAAGTAGCTGCCGATTCGTTCCTGTCTAAGCGTCGCCTGCTTGGTGAGCGCACCCGCCAGCGCATCGGCACTGACGACCTGATTTTCGACCAACAGATCCCCCAGGAGAGGACCGATTTGGACATCCTCGATTTGACCTGCCGGTATGAAGCAATCGATGACCTCTCCTGAATTGCGCTCAACCAGAAACAGAAACAAACCATCCTTTTCCTTGATGAAGCCTAATGTCGATCCGGCCATTTTTGTGCCGTTGCGAAGCAAGACCGTGAAAGGTTTATGGGGGGCCATACGTTCATCGGTTGCGCCAATCGCCGCTAGTGCCGCCACGTCGGCTACATAGACGGAGGGTCGCGCCGATTTGATGGAGCGGATCATCGCAAGGTCGATGCGCTTGATCCCGCTCGACTCGCTCGGGCGCACGCCGATCGAATCCATACCCCGCTGAAAATCGACGAGTTCCGCGCGCCTGACTCGCCCGTCGACGAATTCCACCGCGCATTGCCGGCTGCTCCCCGGCGCCGGTGGCTCGGCCAGCTTGAAAAAAGGGGGTGTCGGCCAACAAACGGCCGGAGGCGTTGGAGCGGCTGGATTCATCGCCACACAGCAGGTGTGTATTCAATGGTCACAGGCCATAATAACATGCTCGACACAGGCGACCATGCGCACCCAAGAACGGCACGCGACGGGTTTTCGTGGGGTGTGCGTTTGGCTTTACAATGCGGCGTGCGTCAGCATCTACGTGGATTCCGTGTTCTGATGGACTGAACTATGCGCCTCCTCAAACCGATCATGACTGGCACACTGGGGTTGGTCTTGGGCGCAGCCCCGGCGATGGCGGACAGCGTTGCGGTGGTTTCATCCAAGAGCCCCGTCATGACCTTGAATAAGGTCCAGGTGGCGGACATTTTCTTAGGTAAGACCAATCGTTTTCCCGCGGGAGGCCCGGCCGTGCCTATCGACCTTAAGGAAGGCTCGGCGGTGCGCGATGAGTTCTACGCAAAAATCGCCGACAAATCCCCGGCACAACTCAAAGCATACTGGTCGAAAATCATTTTCACCGGCCGCGGTCAGCCGCCACCGGCCGTGTCCAGTAGTACCGATATGAAAAAACGCGTCGCCGCGAATCCCGCCGCTATCGGCTACATCGAGCGGGACCTGGTGGATGCCAGTGTCAGAGTGGTGTTCTGAGCAGACCTGCTCATAACACGAGCTGACGGAGCTTGGCCGTGCCGATGACCTCTTACCACTGGTAATCGACAGATAATGCCAACACGCGCTGTGTCCTGCGCTCGACCAGCGGACTTCGAGACGCGCTTCCCCTGATTTGGCTGATGGCTGCGTCGAGATTCAGCAACCAGTGACTTGTCATAAATTTCGTGGCGCTGAATCCGACGCCGGCGGCGCTCGTTGCGGCGTGATCCAGCTCATATATTGGGTGCCCTGAAGCTAACGCTTGTTGCGCAGTCACGCCGTAGAGGGTCTGCAGGTAATGGTGAGTGGCCAGAGTAATCGACGGCCCGGCAAACATCACGAAGGTTTTTGAGCTGCCCGGCAACGGCAGGTAGACGCCTGCGTCGCCGACCGCTCCTTGAGCACCGCCCACAAATTGGCGGGCATCGACCCGCAGAATCAACGGAAATTTTCTCGCCAATACCCACGCGCCGAATACTTTCGCGACGGGCGCTGCGCCAATGTCGCCCATGCCGCGCAAGTTGGCATAGTCATCCTTCATTTTGCGTCCCAAATCGTAGGTCATGCCGAGACCAACCTGATAGTGGTCACCCCGCAGGACGTTGTAGCCGATGCCTTCTCCCGTCGTGATGAACGCCACATCCCGGTATTGGATATTAATGACGGGACCTGCCTGAACCCGATACGCGCGGGCGCCGTCATAAACCGGTTGCACCTCCCCCGCCACGCCAAGCACCGTGCGAAAGCGTGGCAAATCGGCTTCGAACAGCCGCGCCAAAATCAGGCCACCGGAGTACTGCCATTCTTGCAGCGGGGAGGGAGTTTGCGCGCCGGCGCCTCGCGGCTGAAAGCCTGCCACCAGAAGGACAAGCCCCCCCAGTAATCTGACAATGCGATTCAATTCAATTACATCTCATGGGCACTTCAAGATGGACCTCTAGCGGCCGCGGCACTGTCGGAGACAGGCGTCGAACCCAAGTAGGAAAACGCCGATACGGGCGCCTTTGTGCCTTCGTCGGCGCTTGCAGCGACGTCGACGATGTTCGGTCCAAAGTGGTGCGATCGCGGCCGCAGCGCGATTTAATTGCACCCGTTTTGGGCAGAAGCTCGCACTTGCTGGGGTTTTGGTGAGTTGCCGCAAGTTTTGCTGACCTTTGATTTGGCGCTGCTACACTTCGAGCAAATCGCTCGAGGGGATGTCAATCGTGTCGAAAGCGCCGCCGGGTGTGGGTCCGCAGTATCCACAAGTCGTAGTTCTGGTCGGGGCGACCGGCGACCTCGCCAGGCGCAAGTTACTGCCGGGGCTTTTTCATTTGTCGAGTGCGGGATTCATCCCAGAGTGCCGCATCATTGGCGTCTCCTTGGATGATCTAAACGCCGATAGCTTTCGCCAGTTCACGCGAGACGCGCTTACCGAGTTCTATACGCGCAAAGTTGTCCAGGCCGATTGGATGGCGTTTGCAAACAACCTCCAATACGTGCCATTGACCGCGGGTGCGGGCGCGCTCAGGGCGGCCGTGCTCGAGGCGGAGCGCAGCTTCAAGGGCGAATGCCGTCGGCTGCACTACCTGAGCGTGCCGCCGAGTGCCGCATTGTCCGCCGTGCGGCTATTGGGGGAGGCTGACTTGGTGGACCGCTCGCGAGTCATCATGGAGAAGCCATTCGGTACGAATCTCGTCAGCGCGGTGTCTTTGAACGGCAAACTGCACGAGGTCTTCGAGGAGGAGCGGATATTTCGCATCGACCATTTCCTGGGCAAGGAAGCCGCGCAAAATATCCTTGCCTTCCGTTTTGCCAATGGCCTGTTTGAGCCGATTTGGAACCGCAATTTCATCGATCACGTGCAAATCGATGTGCCCGAGAAGTTGGGTCTGGGCAAGCGCTCAGGTTTCTACGAGCAAACCGGGGCTTATCGGGACATGGTCGTCACTCACCTATTTCAGATTCTGGGGTTCATGGCCATGGAGGCGCCGACCTCGCTGGAACCGAAGCCAATCAGCGAGGAGAAGAACAAAGTTTTTCGCAGCATGTTGCCGATCAAGCCCGCCGATGTGGTCCGCGGCCAGTACAGGGGGTACCGATCAGAGGAAGGGGTGTCGGCCGACTCGGATACGGAGACATTCATTGCTTTGAGATGCAACATTGATAATTGGCGCTGGGCCGGCGTGCCTTTCTACCTGCGCACGGGCAAGCGCTTGGCGGAAGGGCAACGCATCATTTCGATTGCGTTTCGCGAGCCGCCCAAGAGCATGTTCCCGGCGGGATCTGGAATCAGCGAACAAGGCCCGGATCACCTCACGTTCGATTTGGCCGATGCCGCGAAAATGTCCCTGTCGTTCTATGGCAAGCGCCCTGGCCCCGGAATGCGTCTCGACAAACTCAGCATGCAATTTGCCATGCACGATACGGGCCGCATCGGCGATGTCTTGGAGGCCTACGAGCGCTTGATACTGGATGCGATGCGCGGCGACCCTACGCTGTTCACGACCGCCGACGGCATAGAACGATTGTGGGAGTTGTCCAATCTTTTGCTACAGGCGCCGCCGCCGGTTCGATTTTATGAGCCCGGATCATGGGGACCCAACGCCATCCATCAACTCGTCGCGCCACACGCCTGGCGACTGCCGTTCGAAAGAGGCTGGCGTCAACCAGACCCCGTTAGCAGTTAACCTGCACTCAATCGAGGCATGGAAGTTAGCGCTCGTTCACGCCGTTGCGATTTTCGGCGAACGTTAGTGTGCCGAAGCGGGCCGCCTCGGCATCTCCGAGTTTCTTCTGGGCCCGTATCTCGTTGACCATTTCGAGCGCAGTTTTGGAGCAGGGCGGCAGCTCGGCATCGCAGGCAAGCAGGGGCGTCATGCGCTCGCCCCAGCGAATCAAGTGCGCCGATAGCGTCAATCCGCCGCCGAATGCCGGCATCAGCACCAAGCCGCCAGGCGGGACGCGTCCCTGCTCGACGGCCTCGACGAGTGCGACCGGCGCCGTGGCCGAACTCATGTTGCCGTACTTGTGCACCGTCAGAAACAACTTGTCGGGTCCCGCACCCGCTCGCTTGGCGACAGCGTCGATGATGCGCAGATTCGCTTGGTGAGGGACGATGAGCGCAATGTCATCCATGGTCACTTGGGCGCGGCGCATTACATCGAGGCTGGCCTCGCTCATGCCCTGGACCGCCTTGCGAAATATTTCCTGTCCGTCGAAGTCCCATCGGGTTTGGCCGAACTGCACACCTAAATTGGCGTACATGGTACCCATGCCGCGCACGCGCAAAACTTGTCGCGAATCTGCATAGCATTGCAGCTTCTCGGCGATCACTCCCGTTTCGTGCTCCGTGGCTTGCAGCACCATGGCCGCGGCGCCGTCGCCGAACAGCACGGCGACATTGCGATTATCCCAATCCATGTGCTGCGAGATCAGTTCGACACCGATTACCAACGCGTTCTTGAAGATGCCGGTCTTGATCATCGATGAGGCAATGGACAGGCCATACATAAAACTGGTGCACGCGGTGTTGACATCAAACGCCGCTGCGCCGGTCGCACCGATGCGCTGTTGCACGCCCGAAGCGCTATTGGGTACCGTTTCATCGTTGCTGCAGCTGCCATAGATCACGAGTTCTATCTCCTCGCCGCGCAGACCGGCACAGGCGATGGCGCGACGCGAGGCGGTGATGGCGAGTTCGATTCCGGGTACATGAGAGATTCTTCTCTCCTTCATTCCGGTTCGCGACGTTATCCATTCGTCGTCCGTGGGCAAGAAGGTGGCGAGGTCCTGATTCGTCAGGACGGACGGCGGAAGGCACTTGCCCCAACCGACAATGGCAGCTTGCGTCACGGGACCTCCACAGCTGATGTCAGGGCTCCGATGAACATCGACCGGAGACTTAGGTTGCGCTGCAAAAATGCGCCTCTCTCGATTGTAATTGCGCAAGCCCGCGCAGGACAGTTATATAGTTGACTGCGAGCGGGTTCGCGCCCAGCTTCCGCGGCAATGAATCCAACAGTGAGGACACAGAAATGGTTGCAAAACGCGTATCCCCCAAGAAAACCACGAGGCGAAAGGCAACGGCGAGCGCTGCAGACGATATGACGAAAAGCGCGACTATACCCGCGCCGGAAGCGGTGCAAGCTGCGGCCGGGGCCGCACCCGTGATGGATGCCGAGGTTCGGCGCCGGCTGGTGGCGGCGGAGGCGTACTACCTGGCCGAACGGCGCGGATTTGCGCAAGGTCACGAGCACGACGATTGGGCCGCCGCCGAGGCGGTGGTGGACTCGCGCCTGCAAAATATGCCCATTGCGTGAGATTGGAGCACCGATTGCCTGTCGCTTATAGACTAAGAGGTATTATGGAAGGCAAATAAGGATCTGAAACTCACGTGGCCCGTACCAAGCCGCGCCGCCGGCGCAAACTGCTCGTCATCGCGGCCGTCTTCGTTGCCGGATTCGCCGCCCTCATTGCCACCTGGGTCATCTATCTCGACCGAGTCATCACCCGGGAGTTTCAGGGGCGACTTTGGTCCGTGCCGGCACGCGTTTATGCCCAGCCTCTGGATCTGTACGCCGGTGCTCCCCTGTCAGCCAATGACCTCGAAGAGGAATTGCGCCGTCTTCATTACCGCAGCGGCGATCCGGCGTCAGGGCCGGGCGTCTACCGCCGGCACGGCGGCGTCTTTGACCTCCATGCGCGTCGCGCGCGATTCATCGATGAGCAACGCGAGCCCGAACTCGTATCGATTCGTGCGGTGGGCGACTCGATCACAGGCGTCAACCAAGGCGACGGCACGGAGTTGCCCGTGTTCCGGCTCGATCCCCTGCTCATAGGCAGCGTATTTCCCATCCGCGGTGAGGACCGGGTGGTACTGTCGCCGGCCGATGTGCCCCCCTTGTTGCGCTCGGGCGTCAAGGTGGTTGAGGACCGTCGCTTCGAGGAGCATCACGGCATCGACCTACACAGTATTCTGCGCGCAACGTGGGCCAATCTACGGGCCGGGCGCGTAATCCAGGGAGGCAGTACGCTGACTCAGCAACTGGTGAAAAACTACTTTCTCTCCGACGAGCAGACCATGGGTCGCAAGGTGACCGAGGCCGTGATGGCGTTGCGGCTCGAGTCGCACTTTTCCAAGGAGGACATTCTGGTTGCGTATCTCAACGAGATCTATCTCGGCCAGGACGGCGAGCGCGCGATACACGGCTTTGGATTGGGCAGCGAGTTCTACTTCGCCAAGCCCCTGGCTGAACTCGACGTGAGCGAACTCGCATTATTGATCGGCTTGGTCAAGGGTCCATCCTACTATGACCCACGCAAACATGCCGATCGCGCGCGTGCGCGCCGCAATCTGGTGCTGAAGGAATTCGTTGATGCCAAGCTGATCGACCTCGTTGCGGCAAAGCGCGCCGCCGTTCAGCCGCTCGGCCTACGGCCCTCGGGTGGACGCTATTTGCCGGCCTATCTGGATGTGGTGCGCCGGCATCTGAAGCGCGACTACGCCGAAGCTGATCTTGGCGCCGCCGGACTCACCGTCTACACCACA
The DNA here is from genome assembly GCA_030775625.1 of Pseudomonadota bacterium. Taxonomy (GTDB): domain Bacteria; phylum Pseudomonadota; class Gammaproteobacteria; order Steroidobacterales; family Steroidobacteraceae; genus Bog-1198. Next base: position 34,782 of record JALYIW010000207.1, read on the forward strand.
TTCGATCCGCGGGCGCAGGCGGCGGCAGAGGGATCGCTCACGCGGCAGTTGAATCGGCTCGACGCGGCGAGCCGGGTACGTGGCGCACGCCTGGAAGGCGCGGTGATCGTGGTCGAACCCAACAGCGGCGATGTGGTCGCCGTAGTCGGCGGCCGCGAAGCCGGCGCCGGGGGCTTCAACCGCGCGCTCGATGCTCATCGGCCCATCGGCTCGTTGGTAAAACCCGCGGTGTACTTGGCCGCACTCGAGAGCGGCCGCTACAACGCCGCGACCCTGCTCGAGGACGCACCGATCGAGCTCAAGCTCGGCGACGGCAGCATTTGGGCGCCGCAGAACTTTGAGCACGAGATCTACGGGCGCGTGCCAATGGTACGCGCGCTCGCCGAATCGATGAACCTTGCTACCGTGCGCCTCGGCCTTGATCTCGGTCTAGCGCGAGTGGCCGACACCCTGCAGAGCCTCGGACTTGAAACGCGCCCGACGTTGAATCCCTCGCTGCTGCTGGGTACCGTCGAAATGACGCCCCTGGAGGTGGTGCAGGTCTACACGGCGCTCGCCAATGGAGGGTTCCGTGCACGCTTGCGTGCGGTACGTGCCGTGCTCGATGAGCAGGGGCGACCGCTCAAGAGTTTCAAGGTCCAGGTCGAAGCCGCGGCACCGCCATCCGCCGTCTACCAACTTGATGAGATGTTGACGGTGGTGACCACGCGCGGCACCGGCCGCGGCGCCGCCGCGCGCCTGCCGCCAGGAACCGTGGTCGCCGGCAAAACAGGGACCTCGTCGGATATGCGCGACAGCTGGTTCGCGGGTTTCACCGGCAGCTACCTCGCCGTGGTGTGGGTGGGTTACGACGACAATCGCGTGACCGGCCTTACCGGCGCCAGAGGTGCGCTGCCGGTCTGGGCCAATACCATCGGAAGTCTGAGGTCGGCTTCGTTTCAGCCCGCACCGCCGGAGCTCACTGAGGACCGCTGGATCGGTTTCACGGATGGATTGGAAACCACAGCCACATGCAGCGCGGACGCGGTCGTGGTTGCTATACCCAAAGGCACCGAACTACCGGGTAAACCCGGCTGCAGTGCCTCGCCATCCGCGACCGTGGGTGACAAAATCAAGGCATGGATCAAATCGACCGTTCAGTGAAATTACTGGTTTTTACGCTCGCCGTGGCAGTGCTGCCTAGCGCCTGTTCGCTTACATCGCGCCGGCCCGCCACTGAGTTCCCGCCCGTCGCATCCCCCGAGCCGCCCCCGTTGTCACCGCAGCCTTCGATCCCGCCACCGGCGCGCCCACCGCAGCCTGCACGAGTGAATCACCTCTCGCCTGCCACCCGTTCACTGGTGACGCAGGCACGCGCACAGCTCGCGCGCGGCGATCTGCCGGGCGCCTCGTCCACGCTGGATCGAGCGGTGCGCATCGAGCCCAATAATCCTTTGCTGTGGATCGAAATGGGGCGGTTACGGCTGGCGGAGAACGACCCTCACCAAGCGGAGGGTTGTGGCCGCAAAGCGCTGGCGCTCGCGAGCGGTGATCGGGTCGCGCAGGCGCAGGCGGGGCGAGTGCTAGCCGACGCGCTGCGCGCACAGCGGCGTAACCCGGAAGCGCGCGAGGTCGAGGAACAGCCGTTCATGCAATAATTCACACATGTCATTGGGCGCGTACCGAGTTCTGGGGCAAACGCGTGGCGCTGCGGTGTCCGCGCTCGCACTGGGATTGACCTGTCTGTTCGTCGACATTTCCCAGGCGGTGACTCAACCGTCGGGTTGGCATTACGCCGCGATACGTGGCCACATTATTTACTACGCTGAACGCGGCAAGGGTCCGACGCTGGTGCTGCTGCATGGCGGAGGCGATTCCGGTGAGCACTCGTTCGCACGTCAACTGGATGTTTTTTCGGTGCGCCATCATATTGTTGCGCCCGATCAGGTAGGTCAAGGACACACGGCCGACGTGCCCGGGCCATTGAGCTATACCACGATGATGCAAGACACCGCTGCCCTCTTGAAGCAGCTCAATCTGAAGAACGTCGACGTGATGGGATTCAGCGACGGCGGCATTCTGGCGCTGATGCTGGCGGTGCGGCATCCGGAGCTGGTGCATCGGTTGGTCATCAGCGGCGTGAATATTGCGCCTGAGGGGCTAAATGCAAAAGATCTAGTTGAGCTGCGCGCCTCGCAAACATCGAAGCCCAAGACCATCGACCAAAAATTGGCTCGCCTATGGCTGACTTCGCCCAACGATTCGGAGCTGAATGTTGGGCTATTGTCGAAGATCAATCAGCCGGTGTTGCTGATATCCGGCGACCGCGACGCAATCACTCTCGAGCACACTCTGCAGATTTTTCATGCTCTGCGCCAGGCCGAATTGTGCGTGCTGCCGGGGACGGACCACGCCACCTTCTCTGGGCGCTCTGGCTGGCTGAACCCCATCATAAGCGCGTTTCTCGATCGCTCATGATACCACCCGCCATTGCCACTGTTCTGGCTCGCGGCTGCGCGCGAATGAAAGGAGCTTTTTGCGAAAGGGAGACCGGCCGGGCTCGCGATTTGCGCCACAGGTCGTATACCGCCAAGGCACCGGTGAGTGTGGCTAAAGTAGCAAAATAGGCGGGCGGTCCGAATGCAGTCACCAGACCGCCCATCAGCGAAGGCCCGATAGCGGCTGCGGTGCCATTCAAAAGCAGAAGTGCGCTGCTGGCGGCCACCATCTGTTCGGGCTCGAGCTTATCGTTGACGTGCGATACGCACAAAGAGTACAGCGTGAGTGCAAACCCGCTGAACAAACCCGTCAGCGCCAGGAACACGGCGGGGGGCATGGTGGGGAACGCGACGATGCTGCCGGCAACGAGCGTGGCCAGCGTGCAAACACCGGCGATTACCGTTCGCCGATCGATACGATCGGAGAGTCGGCCCACCGGATATTGGGTCGCCACAGCGGCCAGAATACTCACCGCCATGAAAGTCGCGACATTGGTCGTGTCCAAACCGCTAAGCCTGGCGTACACCGGGCCCATGGAAAAAATGATCGCGGATATCAATCCCGAAACCGTGACTCCTACCACTCCCAGCGGCGAATTCCCATATAACTCGTGTACGCGCACTTTGCGCGGTACGGCGGCAGCGGGCAGCCGCTGTGCGGACACGACAATGGGTACCATCGCGAGCGCAATGAGTACCGACACCAGCATAAAAGGTGTCGGCGAACGCGGATTCGACAGGAGTAGCAGGAATTGAGCCGTGCCGAGACCAACGTATAACACCAGCATGTAAACCGCAAACAATCTGCCGCGATTCGCGCGGCTGGCGAGATTGTTGAGCCAGCTTTCGGCAACGATGTAAATGCCGGCAAAACACAACCCAGACATCAATCGCATCGCGCCCCAGGTCCAGGGGTTGACGAAGCAGCCTTGGACCAAAATGGACGCCGAGGCCACGGCTGCCAGAGTGGCGAATACGCGTATATGTCCGATTTTTTGCAGCATCGGGGGGGCGATCTTGGTTCCGATCACGTATCCCACGTAGTAGCAGGACATCACCACACCGGTGACCAGGGTCGGAAATCCTTCAATCGTGGCGCGCAAACCGAGCAGTGTGCTTTGCAAGCCGGCACCCAGCATCAGCACTCCCATGCCGAGGAGCAGCGGCCAAGCAGCGCTGATGGCGTCAAATGGCACGGCAACGCTCAATGGAAGTGGGGCAACAATGTGGATTCTTTTTATTTTTTACGCCGTGCATACCGGCGGCAAGGGTTGCATTTGGGGAGCCTCCTTGCAAGTCTCCGCCACACCATTGCAATGGTGTTCGGACCTAGACGATGGCTCTTACGGCTGCCGTCGAGTTCTATTTCCGGGTTCCGAGGAGCGCAAACCACGCGCCCTGCGGGTCGGTGGCTTGAATGATCCAAAGGTCTCCCGGCACTTGCTGTGGGCCGTGCATGAGCCTGCCACCGCCGGCGGTCAGCCGGGCCGCCGCGGCGTCGATATCAGTCACTTTGAAATAGTACAGCCAGAAACACTGCGCCGTGGCACCCGGACTGTTGAACATGGCGCCCACAGCCAGGTCTTTGATCGTAAACAATTGGTAAGTCCCCATCGCACCCATGGGAATGGCGTCGCCCCTATGCCAACCAAACATGGCGCTGTAAAAGTCGAACGCCTTGAGCCAATCATTGGTGTGTAATTCGTGCCAGCCTATGTGTCCGAGATCACTCGATGGCGTACGCGAACCGGACGAGCCTGGCTTGAACAAATGAAAGACGGCGCCCTGCGGGTCGGCTACGACGGCGAAACGACCGACATTCGGAATATCCGTGGGCTCACGATAAATCTTTCCACCCAGGCTCTTTAATCTGGCTGCGGCGCCATCCACATCAGTTGCATGAATGTAGCCTACCCAACACGGTTTCATGCCGGCACTCGTCATTTCGCTCGACAGGGGCAAAATGCCGGCGACTCCGCTGTCCGCGGCCTGCAGCACGGTGTAGGTCATGTCCGGCATCGGCATATCTTGGGTAGTCCAACCGACCACAGTGCCGTAGAACGACTTGGCCGCCGCCACGTCGTTGGTCATGAGTTCGTACCAGACCCAGCCGCTTTGATCGCCTAAGGGGGCATGGCTCACGCCCGCGTGCGCTTACTGTTTCTGCGCCACTTGCGCCGCCTTTGCATTTGCCTTGACTGCCTCATACTCGGCGTCGGCGAGATCCTTGCAGGACTTTTGCGCATCTCCGCTCAACGAATCGCACTTCGCGCGAGCCACTTTGCGATCACCCTCGGCCTTGGTGAGCGTAATGTCGTACGCCTCTTTTGCCGCCGTGTTGTTAAGATCGCTGAGTTTATCATCGACCTTTTCAGCCGCTTTGCCGATGTCCTGGGACGCATCCTTCTCATGCGCCGCCACGTCGTTAGCGGCCTTCTGTTCGGCTGTCGCAACATTTTTGGCGACACTCTCCGGGGACTTGGCTGAGTCGCACCCGGCAGCCAGTAAAACAGCCATTGCAATCGCCCCTGTCAGAAGAATACGCATGGTCAATCCCCTTATTTCAACTTGAATCTTCAGTGTCAGGCCATCCCGATACCGCGGTCGCTGTGGTGAAACCGAAAAATTGGTTTCAATCCGGCTAAAGGCTAATGCGCAGCCCGTTGTGCCGCTGTAGGCATAATCCGGCAGATGACGTAATCGGCTTCCGACTTAAGGCGCCGAGCGCCGGGCAGGTGCGAATGCATGATAAATTGTGGGTCATTCGCGATTTGGTTCAAAGGTGAGGGGCGATGACGAATATTCATTTGATCGGCGGTGAGAAGGGCGGAGTGGGTAAGTCATTGGTGGCGCGTTTGCTCGCCCAATACATGATCGACAACTCGATCCCGTTCCTCGGCTTCGACTCGGACCGGTCGCACGGCGCGCTGCTGCGTTTCTACGGCGGCTATGCATCACCGATTCTCATCGACAGCTATGAAAGTCTCGACGTGATCGTACAAGCGGCCGTCGAGAATCCGGACCAGCGCATCCTGGTGGATTTGGCCGCGCAGACCAATGATCAATTGACGCAGTGGATGGATGATTCGCAATTGCTGGAAGTGGCGCCGGAGATCGGCCTGCACATTCGCTACTGGCATGTCATGGACTCCGGCCGCGATTCCGTCGACTTGTTGAAACGGTTGATGGATCGGCATGGACCGCGCTTGAACTACACCTTGGTTTTGAATCAACTTCGCGGCAATGACTTTCGTATTCTCGACGGTTCCGGTGAAAAAGAGCGGGCATTGGCGTTGGGCGCAACGATAGTCACACTCAATCGCCTGCATCAGTCCTCGATGATCAAGATTGATGCCGGCAGTCTCAGTTTCTGGGCAGTTACCAACAAAAATGACGGCGACGCCGGCGGCTTGGGTGTGCTCGAACGGCAACGGGTCAAGGTATGGCTCAAGAACGCGTTTGCGGAGATTGCAAAGCCGGGAGTGTGATGTGTTTTTCTCCGTGAACTCGACAGTTACGATGATTTAGTTTTCCACCTGTTCCTTCCAGACTGTTTGCGACGCGATGAACGAATTGTCTCGTTCCGCGCAACAACACAGTTTAAGGAGCAGTCATGAACAGTTTCACAGTAACCGCCGTCGGAAATCTTGCGAAGAATCCGGAGTTGGCTGTCAAGGGAGACACGACTTATACGCGGATCTGCCTGGTTGGCAACGACTACGCGGGCAAGGATGACAACGGCAACCCGCGCGAGGCTGTTACCAGCCTCTGGTTCGTGGCGTTTGAGAGTCTCGGCGAAGCGATCGCCGCCAACGCGCGCAAGGGAGATCAGCTGATTCTTCAAGCGCAAATTCGTTCCAACAACTGGACCGACAAGGAGGGCGAAAAACAATACGACTACTCGTTCGTGGTTCAGAACTTTCGGTTCGGTGCACCCGGCAAGATGAAAAGAGAAGAGCTGGCCGCGCGGCGCGAACGAGAGGGAGCCCTCGAGACCGAGATCTGATAGCTATGGAGTCGCGGACGTCGATGATCGCGCCCGCATCCCCTTAGGAAAAGGAATTCCGCCGTGCATCACCCCCTTTCGCATTGCTTTACGCCGTCGCGGCTCGCGCTGCCACTGCTCCTCGCCATTTTCATGGCGTTTGCGCCGCAGATGGCCATGGCGCAGGCCTCGCCATTCATGACGGGAGCGACCTCGTTGCAGACCAATCTGCTCGCGTGGTTGTCGCCGATTGCCATCATCTTGGTGATGGTACTCGGCGGAATGGCCATGGCGAATCGCATGTCTTGGGGGTGGTGTATGGGCGCAATTCTTGGCATCGCCATCGGCTTTGGCGCGCCGCAAATTGTCACTTGGGTTCGCGGCATGTTTGGCGTTTGAGGGTCCTGTCGTGAATGAACTGACCACAGACTTGGTAGCGGATCCGCTTTTCGTCGGCGCGACACGGCCACCGATGCGGTGGGGTGTTACTTACTCGGCTCTGCTCTTCAATATGGTGTTCACCATGGAAGTATTCTTGCTCACAAAGAACTTGCTCACGTTGTTGCTGTGCATACCCATTCACGGAGTGTGCTTGCTGTTGTGCGTCCGCGACGCGCGATTCTTTGATTTGGTGCTTCTCTGGGGGAGAACGCGAATGCCGGCGTTGTTTGCAAATCTTCGAGTATGGAAGGCCAGCAGCTATAGTCCGCTGGTTTTGAACCTACCGGATGGCCGCGGTCGCCGGCGATCCGCGTCGAATGAGCCTGATTTTCCGACTTTCGCACGCGGGTGCGGATGATGGTCGTACTGAATCGCACGACGGCCATACGTCGCGAACTCATCGCGGCAGACCGAATCCCGTACACGGCACACGTCAGCCCTCGGGTTGTCAGAACGGCTGCCGGCGACTACCTGCAGGTGTTGCGATTGGGGGGAGCTAGTTTCGAGAGTAATGATGATGAAGAGCTCAATAACTGGCACGAGCGGCTCAATGTGTTGTGGCGCAATGTAGCGAGCCCTAACGTGGCCATTTGGACCCAATTGGTTCGACGCCGTGTCCAGCCTGAGTCGACGCCGGAAATCTCGAAGGATCGACCACCCTCGGGTCGCCCCTTCGCCGATCTTCTGCACGCGAGATATCGCACTCGGCTCGCAAACGAAACCCTGATGATCAACGAGCTCTATCTTGCTGCTGTATATAGGCCCACTTACGGTCTGGCGACGGGGTTGGCATCGAGAATTATCACCAAGACGCAGCGCGACGGCTCGCAGCAGGGGTTGGCCGACGCTCTCGATGCTTGCGAGAAGCTGCTGCAAACACTGACCGCGTCGCTGACGCGCTATGAGCCGGAGCCCTTGGGGACCTACAGGGCGGGGCCGGTGTGGTGTTCCTCGCTGATCGAGTATTTGGGTTTGCTGATCAATGGCGAATGGCAGCGATGGCCGCTGCCGAGTGGCCCGCTCAATCGAGCGCTGGCAACCACGCGTCTATTTTTCGGTACCGAGGGCATCGAATATCGGCAGCCCACCGCTACGCGCGTGGGAGCCATGTTGGGAATCAAGGAATACCCGACGCCGAGTGTAGTGGGCATGTATAACCGGTTGCTGTCGGCGCCATTCGCATTCGTGTTGACTCAGTCGTTTGCTTTTCTGACCAAGGCGACAGGTCAGTCTCTGCTGCAAAGACAAATCAACCGAATGGCAAACGCAGGCGACTTTGCTGTCTCCCAAGCGGCCGAACTCAGCATTGCGTTGGATGCGCTCACCAGCAACGAGTTCGTTATGGGAGACCACCATTTCTCGCTTCAAGTCCTGGCGGAGGTGCCGGATATGGGCGTAGAGACAGCAGCCCGAAGCCGGCTCAAGTGCTTGAACGATCACATTGCATTGGCGCGAAGCTATCTGGCTGACACCGGTATGTTGGTAGCGCGAGAGGACTTGGCCTTGGAAGCAGCCTTTTGGGCACAGTTACCGGGAAATTTTCCGCTGCGTCCGCGAAAGGCGCCGATCACTTCACGAAACCTCGCAGCGATGGCGCCATTTCACAACTATCCCGCCGGCCGGGCGAGCGGCAATCATTGGGGGGATGCATTGTGTCTATTCGTTACCAGCGCCCGCTCGCCGTATTACTTTTCTCTGCATGCCAGCGATCCGGCCGATCCGGACGGGGGTAGCCGCAAGGATACCGGTCACACGCTCATATGCGGGCCCACCGGCTCTGGCAAAACTGTATTGATAGGCTTCCTGGTTGCCATGCTGGATCGTCAAGAAGTAACTCAGGTCATCTTCGACAAGGATCGAGGATTGGAAATTCTGGTGCGCGCATTGGGAGGCGACTACCTGCCGTTAAAGAGTGGCGTAGCAACCGGCTTCAATCCATTGCAATTGCCGATTTCACCGGGGAATGTTGAATTTCTGAAGACGTGGCTGCGAGAACTGAGCCGCGGACCCGCCCGCACCGCAGCTGCGGGGTCGGTGCGCGAAGCCGCGGACCTGGAGCAGGCGTTGCGCGGGACTTTGGCGCTGGACCCGCAGTCGCGGCGACTGTCGCGATTGGTGGAATTTCTTGATCCCACGGATCCCGAGGGGTTGCACGCGCGCCTCGCTCGTTGGTGCGAAGCTGGCGGAGGAGACTACGCTTGGGTTTTCGACAACCCTCACGACACAGTGGTGTCGCGGCTGAATGCCGGGTCGGTGATCGGATTCGACGTGACCGATTTTCTCGAGCACGCGTTGATTCGCTCGCCGATAACGCTCTATTTGTTTCATCTCGTGAGACAACTGCTGGATGGCCGCCGTCTGGTGTGTTGGATGGACGAATTTTGGCGGCTTTTGGCCGATCGCGCATTTGAGAGTTTTGCAAAGGACGGGCCTAAGACCTGGCGAAAATTGAATGGCGTCATGTGCCTCGCCACGCAGAGTGCCAGCGATGTGCTCGACAGTCCCATCAGCCGGACCTTGATCGAGCAGACTCCGACCAAGGTTTTTTTTCCGAATGCTGATGCGGATTTCCACGAGTACACGCAAGGGTTCGGACTCACGGAACGCGAATTCCGGCTCATCAAGGAGCAGCTTGAACCGGGCTCGAGAATGTTCTTGGTCAAGCAGGCCCATCACAGCGTCGTATGTGAGCTTGATCTCAAGGGGTTTGACGCCGAACTCGCGGTCATCTCAGGACGAGCCGGCCAAGTCAGCCGCATGCAGAAAATCATTGCCGCGACCGGGCCCGATCCGATGCTCTGGCTGCCTCAATTTATGTCCGTTTGCCATTCAGCAGGAGAAAGTCATGCGTAGTCTGAATAGCCGATTGTTGTTCGCCGGTTTGGCGATCTCTTGCGCCCTGAATCCGGCGGCCCACGCGCAATGGGCGGTCATCGATGCCCCCGCCATCATCCAGCTGGTCCAGGAAGTGGAAACCATGCAACAACAGTTGGCGACTGCACGCAACCAGTTGCAATCGGCACAGCAGGCGCTGCAGGCAATGACCGGAGATCGGGGCATGGCACGGCTGCTCAGTGGCACGACTCGGAACTACTTACCGGCCAATTGGGCGCAAGTCACCGGCGCCCTGACAGGTCAGGGGGGTGAATACACCGGGTTGTCAGCAGACGTCCGTACTGCCATGACGGTCAACGCAGTCCTTTCGCCGCAGCGCTTGGCCACACTGTCGGCGGCGGACCAGCAGCAAATTCAAACTCAGCGCCAGTGGGCCGCGATGCGGCAAGCGCTGAGCAGGGCTGCCCTCGCCAATGCCAGCGGACGATTCGATTCCCTGCAGAGTTTGGTCGCGGCGATTTCAACGGCCGGCGACCAGAAGGCCGCGCTCGACCTGCAAGCCAGAATCAGTGCTGAATTAGGCATGTTGCAAAACGAACAAACCAAAGTCGCGGCGCTTTACCAGGCAACCGAAGCACAGGAATCGGCCATTCAACAGCAGACGCGTGAGCACGTGTTAGACCAACACGGGCGATTCGAAGCCCGATTTCAGCCCGTACCGTAGCCAGCCACCACGACCGGGACTTCGCCATGGGTTTCTTCGCAACATTTTGGACTTGGCTGAATGGCGAGACGGCCACTTATATCGGCGATAATACAGCGCGCCTGGCTGCAATCCTGGAGCCGGCAGTCGTCACGCTGGCAACCATTTACGTGATGGTATGGGGCTACTTGCACCTCGTCGGCAAGATCGATGAACCGGTCATCAGCGGAGTGAAGCGAATTCTCGTGATGGCGCTGATCCTTGGCGTGGGGTCGAGATTGTGGCTCTACAACACAGTGATCGTCGACACGTTTTATAACGGCCCAACTGAACTCGCAGCCGCGATGCTCGGCGGCACGGATCCGGTCGGTACGATCGATGCCATTTGGGAGCGCGGCGGCGCCGTCGCCGGCAATTTGTGGGCCAAGGCACCCACGTGGTGGGATCTCGGTTTCTACTTGGCTGGCGCCGTGGTTTGGGTGTTGATGGGCGTGTTATGTGTTTATGCGATGTTTCTCATCGCCCTCTCGAGCATTGCATTATCGGTCCTGCTGGCGCTCGGACCGCTATTTATCGGATTACTGTTCTTCGACACAACCAAACGATTTTTCGCCGCCTGGATTGCCCAGCTGGCGAACTACGCGCTGATCACCATTCTCACCGTGATGGTGGCCGCCCTGCTGCTACAAGTAGTGCAATCGTATGCCACCCAGACTGCAGCACTTGGGTCAGCCATTCTCACCGTCGACGCCCTCAATATGGTGCTGATTGCCGTTCTCGTGTTTTTGGTGTTGCGGCAAATCATGCCCATCGCATCGGGATTGGCCGGCGGCGTATCTCTGAACACCTTCGGACTCGCCGGTCGAAGTGTGCAGTGGGGGATACGAAAAATCGCGAGAGACGGAAAAAATGCGGCCATGCCGGCGCTCGAATATGCGGCGCCGCGTTTGGCGCGAACCGTGCCTCACCTAGTCCGCAGCGCCGGGTACACAGTGCGTAACGTCGCAGCCGGGACGGGTCGCTATGTCTATGGGCGAGCGGGCGCCGGTGTCGAGGCGCTCGGCCGAAGTTGGCGAAACCGCCGCTGACTCGAAATCACAAACCAGGGAGGGTGAATCATGCGTCTGGTCATTTGTTTGATTCCGCTGCTGTGCGCTTGCACGAACACCGCTGTGCGTTGCGACACACGTTTGCAACCCATCAACGCCCCTGCTGTCGCAGTCGGCCGCCCTACGATCGTTTTTCCACGGAGAGCGCCTTGACTGATGCGACGTCGGTGCAAGAGTATTTCCGCGAGTCGCAATCATGGGACGCGGATCGCGCAGCGCACTCGCGCCGCAGCGCTCGCACCGCGTGGTGGGTCGCCGGAGCAGGATGGCTCTGCGCTGTTGCGAGCACCATGGCGCTGGCTTTGCTCATGCCATTGAAGCGCGTCGAGCCCTTCGTGGTGCGGGTCGATAGTTCGACCGGCGTCGTCGATGTGGTGCCTGTGTATACCGGACGAGCGACGCCCGAGGAGGCCGTGACTCGGTATTTTCTCACCCACTACCTCACGGTCTGCGAGCGCTTTAATTTTGCAACGGCCGAAAGTGACTACGAGGAGTGCGGAGCCTTCCATTCTTCGCAGCGCAATCAGGCCTGGTATGCGTTGTGGACGGCCACCAACCCCGCATCGCCGCTGAATGTCCACAAGGACGGAAGCACCGTTCGCGTCCAGGTCACTTCGGTCAGTTTTTTTACGCGATCGAGCGGCTTGGAGGATTTGGCTCAGGTGCGGTATCTGAAGGCCGCGCGCCAAGGAACCGGTAGTGAGGAATCCGTTAGCCACTGGGTGGCAACTGTGCAGTATGCCTACACGGATCCGGCAAAGGACCCCAAGACGCGCCGCTGGAATCCGCTCGGTTTCAAGATCATCGATTTCAGATCTGAACCCGAAGTGATGGTCGAAGAGCGAACAACCAAACAAACTGCGAAGGACACGCCGTGATGTACAAACAAGGGATTCTTCCAGCTACCGCTTGCCAATGGGCCGTGCGCTCGTTGGCGGTGTGTAGCCTATTGGTCGGCGCGCATTCGCTGGGAGAAGTAGTGCCAACGAGGGGTTCCGTCGATAGCCGCGTTCGCGAAGCCGCTTACAACGGTGATCAGGTTTATAAGTTGCGCGGCTTCGTCGGCTATCAGATCGATCTGGAATTCGAAAGCGGCGAAACCTTCACCGGCTTGGGCGCGGGCGACTTGGAAGGTTTGTCATTCGTGGGTCAAGACAATCATCTATTTCTGAAACCCAAGGCTGCGAAGGTTGCTACTAACCTCACGGTGCTGACCAATCGCCGGCAATATCAATTCGACTACATTGCGTTGGCGCAGCGCTCAACTTCCGACGATCAAAACGTCATCTACGCGCTGCGTTTCACGTATGCGCCGGCCGCCGCGCAAGCCGCCGCTGAGGCGGCAGCCAAACGCTTGGATTCTGAACTGGGAAGCGCGTCGACCAAGCGGCCTCAAAATACCGACTATTGGTATTGCGGCGAGCATGCCCTGCGACCGGTGGCGGCAGGCGACGATGGCGTGCACACCCGACTGCGATTCTCAGCCAACGCCGACTTGCCGGCGATTTTCGTCCGTAACGACGATGGCAGTGAATCGCTTCTGAATTTCAGTATGGAAGGCGGCGATGTGATCATTCATCGCGTGGCAAAGCGATTTATTTTGCGGCGTGGCCGCCTCACGGGATGCGTCGTGAATCATGGATTCGCGGGAGGAGGGTTACGCTTGAACTCCGGGACGGTGGCTCCCGATGTTGAGCGTCGGGTGCAGGGAGTCACGCCATGACTCCCATGCAGCCCGAGCACAACGAAGTGCATGGCGAGCGCACTGCCACGGCCGTCAATCATGCGCCCTCGGTTCAATCTCGGATCAGTAGCATTCTCGCGGTGGGCCTGATGAGCGTTCTCGGCTTGGGCATGCTGACCTGGTACTACGCTCATGCGATGACTCGTCAAAGTCGGGCACGTCAGAGCGCGCAAACTCAGTCGAACAACAAGGCTCAAGGCGACATGCCGCTGCCGAGTTTGGGTCGAATCGATCCGCCGACCCCGCCGCCGGATCTGTCGGCAGCGCCGATGTCGCTGGGCGCAACCACCCTCACGGAGATCCCGCTGGCGCCGAGTCCGCCTCCGGCGACGAATGGCGGCTCCCCGCCGGCAAAGACGCCGCAGGAACTGACCCTGGAGCGGCAATTGTCCGGCATCGTCTATTCAGCCGCGCACAACGCAACGCCCACCGCGGTCGCAAGTACCGCGATGCTGCCGTCGTCCGCAGCAGCACAGGAGGCCGGTGAATTGGGGCCGCTGCTGCGACCGACGGTGACCACCGCGGTTCGCGCCCAAGTGTTGCCGACGCAGCGC